>QKIM01000568.1 GCA_003249585.1 Deltaproteobacteria bacterium | reverse complement strand
CGTCGACTTCGGAGGAGTCGAGACGGTAGGTAGTGGAGAAGGAAGGTTCGAGGCGTGGCAACTCACCAGGCTTCCTCAGCTTGGTGGCTATGTTCGGATCCGTGAAGAAGTTGATGCTCATCCGAAGGTGGCCCTCGCTATCGCTTCTCTGAGCTTACCGTCTTTGGGTTTCACAACTGCTCCAGAGATCATGGCAGCTTCGCATAGCTTCTCCACAGCATCGATACGGTCATCGTGCCGTCCCTCGTCATAATCAATCCACTGATCGTAGAAGTTCTCTCCCTCTTCCCCGGTTTCCTCGTTGGTAAAGATCCCAGTCCCTCCCTCGTAGACCAGGACCCTCTTCACCTCGAATAGACCACCCATGGTCTCGAACCTGATGTCCTTCTCCTTGGAGGTGGGCGACTTGTAAGCCGGGACCGCTGTGTAGTTCCACACGTCCTGCTTGGCAGCGATGGAGAAGGCGACTGCCTCCATGGCAACTCGACGGAACGAGAGCCTCCGGTGGAGCTTGTCTAGCTCCTTGGTCCCCATGGTTATGTTCCAGTCCTGGCTACCCACAGTCCCGAGCAGATAGAGGACTCCGCTGGGTGCTCTTCCTCCCCAGGCGATGGCGTACTCATCCGGATCCGTTGTCTCGGCTTCTCCTGTAGCGGGGTCCACGCCTGCGTAGTAGACGAGGTCCTTCCATGGGATCTCTTCCTTCGACACGAAGGAGATCCACTCGGCCTTGAGCTTCTTTCCACCTTCGTCCTTGGCGTCGTTGAGATACTTGCGGGCGAATCGTCTCTCTCCTTGCCTCTCGCGAGCTTCCCTGATCCGTTTCTCAGATAGCCATATCGGAGAACCCTTGGGTCCGTAGCGGCCCTCGTCATCAATGGCAGAGAGATGCATGTGCTTGTAGCCGGGAGATCGGGAGAGGGTCGCCGTCAGGTCACGGGAAGTCTGCAAGGTCCCGTAGCTGGCGATCAGCCCGCCATCGACAATCCGGTTCTCATTGATCTCCTGCCACTGCTCCTGATCGAACTGGTTCTTCACCTCCGAGATCGCCCTGGCTCGGTCCTGCACGTCGTCCCCGAGGATCCAATCGAGTCGAGCACCCTGGATGGTCCCGGTGATGCCAGAGGTCTGGATAGTGGGATCCTTGGATCGTGACTTCCTCTCGATGAAGATCCGCTGATCGCTCCAGCCAGCGTTCATGTCTGGCCGAAGCTCGGGGAAATCGGCATGGAGGAGTTGGTTGTTCTCGACGTGCCACTTGATCACTCCAAGAGGCTTCTGAGCGTCTTCTCTCCTGTTGCCGATGAGAGCACCCATCACCTCCTGATCGATGACCAGAGTCCAGAGGGGAAACACGATTGACAGCCAGGTGGTCTTGGCGTGCTCGATCGGGATCCAAAGGGTGCGGAAGCCGATGTCAGAATGCTCCTTGGCGTCCTCGGGTCGGGGATACTCAGCAATGATCTCTGGGTCAAACCTGGTCCCCTCGATCAGGTGATAGACCATGTCCATCTGAAACTGGGCAGTCTTCTTGGTCCAGCGGGCGTCGTAGGGAGCAACGTAGGTCTCCCCGAAGAAGATGGGATCGAGCCTAGCCCTCTGGGCGTTCGGGGTCTGGCTCTCCGGCACCCAGTACCGGTTGAGCCGAGTCACCACCGAACGGGTGGCTCTCTCGATAGCGCTCTCCGGAAGGATCAACCCCGACTTTAAGGGTGACTGTTGCGTCGTAATAGCTCTTCGCCTCCGTCAGGAACCCCTGGACATCCTTGGTTCCATCAAGAATGTACTTGATGGCTAGCTCGTAGAAGTGCTCTGCCCAGGCGATGAACTCGGGAACATCGATCTGGATCTTGCGCTTCTCCATGATCTCGTTGTGCTGCTTGGTGAGGTTCCCGATGCGAGACATGAGCGCCCCTACCTCTTTCGCTTGAGTCAGGCTCAGGTCTCCGTCAGCGTTGCTCATGATGGAATCCGCCGCCGCCCAGGCCATGGCGATGGCCCCCCGTAGGTCGAGCAGTACGTCGTTCTCCAGGAACTCGTGAACCCTGCCTGCCAGGACCGGATCGCTGATCATGGCGAAGCCCTTGTTCGCATCCGTGATCCCGCCGTGCTTGAAGCATCGATCCCTCCCGACGTGCTGGGTTTCCATACCCGCCCGAAGCCTGCACACCCAGGACTCCTCCAAGTCACGATCGGACTCGGCCAGCTTGCCGGTGCGAACTAGTGAGTCCATCTCCACACTGGTCCTCTTAGCCCCACAGATGGCTTTGCCCTCAACCCTCTCAACTGATCGCACCAGGTTCAGCCAAGCATCGTCCCAGTCCTCTGACACAGAGGTGCCATAGGCCAGTACCGCAGGTCGGTCCTTGGCAGGGACGATGGCGGCTTCTCCGAGAAATGTGACCTCGCTCACCCCTAGAAGGTTAGACTCCCCGCCGTCAAGAGGATGTCCTCCCCTTGATAGCGTGAGAAAGAGAAAAGCCCCTCCGCAACAGAGGGGCTTCTCTTTGTGGCTGGATATTGAAGTTAACCGATTAGTTCACCCCAGCAAGGAGCAACTCAGCGGCCTTGTTCCGCATCCTAGCGCCAACGCCTTCCCAGGTCCCGAGAGCCTGAGACTGAGGGGTCTTGCGTCCGTCCTCATCCGCGAACCGGATGTGGTCGAAGTACTCACCCACTGCGTTGAGAGCACCAAGCCTGGTTCCCTCGATCGGAGACCCGATGATGGTCGGGCTGGCCTGGAACAGCGTCTGGATGGTGGCCTTCTGCTCCTTGGAAGCACGAGGTCCGTCATCGATCAGCTTGCCCAGCATGTTCTCCATCTGGCGAGGAGTGAAAGCTGAGGAGAGCAGAAGCTCCGCCTGCATCTTCCAATCGTCCAGGTAGTCGAAGGTCAGTTCCAGGGTGTCCCTGGCTTCCTGCATCCGACCATCGAGCGTGCCGAGGTGGCGTGCGCTCCAGGACTGGCGGCTGGCTCCCCATGCCATGTTGAGGGTGTTCTGGCAGACGACCCTCACCGGAGTGACGTCTACTCGGACAGCCTTGGTCCCGTCATGCGAGTTGGAGAGGAGCAGATACACATCGTGCTTCTCACCGCCCACCGAAATGTCTCCAGGGAGCTTGGCGGTCATCCAGACCCAAGCTCGATTGCGGAGAGATCCGGCAGTCTCGTAGGCGAGTCCCTGATCCACGAGGTTGTCCATGAACGTGAAGGCATCACGATTCTGGAGTAGCTCGTACTTGTGGGAGACAACCCTGGTGGCGTTGCCGATGAACTCCAGTTCACCGTCGATCTC
>QKIM01000470.1 GCA_003249585.1 Deltaproteobacteria bacterium | reverse complement strand
GGGCTCCTTCCCCTTTTTGTCGGCCTTCTCGACCTTCTTCTCGGGCTCGGCGGCGGGCGACTCGCCCTTGGGCTCGGGGGTCTTCGTCGCGGCGGCCGTCCCTGCGGCGGGGGGGAGCGTGGCGGTGGCGTCGGCCTTGGGCGGGACGGTGGGCTCCTTGCCCATCATCTCGTGTTCGTCCACGGTCTCGGTCTCCAGCTCCAGCAGGGAGATCTCGTCTTCCTCGGCGCGCACGAAGACCACGTCACGCAGCTTGGGGAAGCGGGTGAAGACCCGGTGGCCCCAGCGGTCGAACTGCTGGGGGGTGAAGCCCAGCATGACCAGGTCGGCCTCGGAGGAGTGCTCGTGGACCAGCGCCTCGTAGGAGGTCGAGGTGGGGAAGGGCAGAACCTGGACGTTGGCCGAGGAGATGGGGATGCGGCCCCGGTGGATCAGGTCGGCCAGGGAGTTCTTCTGGGATTCCAGCTCCCGCTCGGGCATGGCGGCGAAGACCTTGATCTCGCTGTGCCGCCAGTCGGGGTGGCCCATGATGATGTAGGCCAGGAGGATCATGAGGTTGGCGTTGCACAGCTGCTGGCGGGTCAGCCACAGGTGGATGGTGCTCTTGTAGCCGCAGTTGTACTCCGAGGAGCGCATGACGCAGACGTTGAACTCGGACATGAGGGCCATCTTCACACCCGTCTGCAGGTGGCTCAGGACCTCCTCGCTCTTCATGTCGTCGCGGGGAAATTCCAGGATGAGCCCGTTGTTGTCCATGCCAGACACGCCTGGGACCTGGATGATCTGGGCCACGGCCGTGGTGAAGGAGGGGGAGATGATGGAGCTGGCGTAGATCCCGGCGCCCGAGGCGTTGGTGAGCTTGATGACGCGCTCCACGTCCTTGACGGACTGCTCGCGGCTCTCCTTGGTGAGGATCCCCTTGATGTAGTGGAAGTAGGTGCCGAACCCGTGCCGGTGGGCGATCCAGTTGAGGAGGTTGAAGGCGGCGATGCGCTCGAAGGTCTTGTCGGAGACGGCGATGAAGGAGGGGCGCCAGTCTGTGCCCGAGATCTGGGAGCGGTTCTTCTGGAGCCACACCTGCAGGCGCCTGATCATCTGGTAGAGGGCGCCCTTGAAGATGATGGCGATGCCGCGGCCTTCCTTGTTGGTGTGCCGCACGCTGAGATAGATGAGGAACATGATGGAGAGGGCCACCAGGGCCGCCATGATCTCCATCATGATCATCATGGTGAAGCAGCCGATGGCACCGACCAGGGAGATCCACCAGCGGGAACGGAAGGAGGGGCGATAGGAGGGGCTCGCGGCGAAGTGTTCCAGCACGGAGATCAGGCACAGGGCGCCGTAGGTCACCATGAAGAACTGGGACACGATTTTGGCGACCACGTTGACGTCCCCGAGGACGATGACCACCAGGGTGATGATCACGGTGATGTAGGTGGCGTTGAGGGGCTCGTTCTCCTTGCCCACGCCCCGGGAGAGGAACTCGTTGATCTTCCCGCTGGGGAAGACCTTGTCACTGGCCAGGGCCTGCATGGTCCGCGGGGCGATGAGCAGGGAGCCGATGGCCGAGGAGAGGGTGGCGGCCGCCAGGCCGATGGGGATGATGGGGCCCCACAGGGCGATCTTGCCCATGATCAGTTCGTCGCTGGCGAGCTGTGCCGGGTTGGCGTTCATGGCCAGCTTGAGGATGAGGAGGGTGTAGATGATGGCGCCCGTGAAGACGGCGATCATGGTCCCAAGGGGGATGGAGCGGCGGGGGTTTTTGAGATCGCCCGAGAGGCCGACACCGGCGGTCATGCCCGTGAAGGCGGGGAAGCACACCGCGAAGACGTAGGCCCAGTCATGTCCCTTGGGGATGCCGTTGAAGGACTGCTTGACCTGTGCCCAGTTCCAGTGGCCTCCCATGAAGAAGAGGCCCAGGGAGACCGCCAGGATGAAGATGACCGTGTAGAGCATGTAGACGGCCATGGCCGCGCCCCACTTGATGACTACCCAGGAGAGGATGAAGGCCATGGGCAGCGAGAACATGCGGGGGTCGAATTTGACCCCGAGGGTGGACTGGATCCAGGGCGCCATGCCCTGGAAGGCCTGGGCGAAGGCGATGAGGTAGCAGGCCACGGAGATGGCCTGGGAGATGTACAGGGCGATGCCGATGGAGGCGCCGATGTTGGTGCCGAAGGAGCGTGAGATGATGAAGTATTCACCGCCACCTTCGACCTTTCGGTTGGTGGCGATCTCGGAGATGGCCAGGGCCGTGGGGATGGTGATCATGTGCCCCACGAGGACCACGATGAGGGCTCCCCACAATCCCTGGTTCCCGACGGCCCACCCGAAGCGCAGGAACATGATGGCGCCGAGGATGGTGCTGATGGCCGCCAGAAAGACGGGGAAGGTCCCGAAACCGTGGCCCTTGGCCACCTGCTCTGTTGAATTCATAAGGTATCTCCTTGGGGAGGGCCGCCCGGGAGCGGTCCATCGGTCGAGGATTATACATGATGGGGCCCTGGTTGGAAATTACTATTTAAGGAGGAGGGGGGCGCCAGGGGACGCGGATCAGAAGGTGTAGCGCGTGTGGATGGTGAAGGTCATCTCGCCGTCGGTGAGGGCATTCCAGTACACGGACTGGGTGGGGGCGTCGTAGCCGCTGCTCCAGGAGCCGGCCGGGAGAGGAGCCACACCCTCGACGCCGTTGACCTGACGGAGGCCCACGGAGGCCCCGATGAAGAAGTTCTTGAACAGGGAGTAGCCGCCGCCCACGAGGAAATTCCTGGTTCCGTACCGGGCAGGGTCGGGGGTGAAGGTGCCGTGGTTGTACCGCAGGAGATCCCCGCGCAGGAAGAAGAGCATTTTTCTGGTGGGGGCTGCGCTGACCTGACAGGAACCACCATAGAAGATGTGCCGGATTTTCGTGAGATTGCCGAGGCCGTCGTCGAGCCAGTCGTTGAAGGTGTGGTAGAACCCCTCGACGCCGAACCGGAACATCCCCCATCCCGCGTCCAGGGAGCCCGCGGTGGTTATGGAGAGGGTGTTCTCGGCGGGATTCGCGAGGTTGTCATTGACCTGAGTCCGAAAATAGAGGCCGATGTCCACGGGAATTGGGGCCTTGAGGTGGGACGCCGCGTGGACGTCCACGGCCTTGCCCTTGTCGGTCTCGCCGGCACGATAGCCCGCGCCGTTGCCGGCGCCCACCCAGAAGGTGAACATCTCGTCGAGGATGGCGCCCTTGATCCAGACCCCAAGATCCCCCTCCTGCGCGATGGCGTACATGTCCAGGAGGGTGCGGGCGAAGGTGCGGGTGCGGGTCATCC
>QKIM01000602.1 GCA_003249585.1 Deltaproteobacteria bacterium | reverse complement strand
GCCTAAGTTCTCTGCCGCAGAGGCGATTTCCTCGTCATCTGTGGAGACGATGATTCTCTTGAATAGGCCGCTCGCCCTGGCCGCCTGTATGGAATAGGCCATGACGGGCCTGCCGGCGAAGAGACGGATGTTCTTCCGGGGGATGCGTTTGCTTCCGCCCCGCGCCGGGATTACAGCTACAGAGCTCATCGGCTGAGGTCCCCTGGGGGGGTGAGAGTGGTCTTGACGACACTGGCGAAATGGTTCCCGGCTACGGTCGGGTGGCAGGAAACGGTGAGGGGGCGCGCACGGCCCCTTGGCAAGGGAAAAGCCCAGTCCGGAGTGTCCGAGGCGCTGCGTGCTAGAGGGCGAGCCGGACCAGCATGACATTGGGGTGGGAAATGGTCCGTGGTCGTCTGCGTTATCGACCGAATCCGGATACTCAGGAACGGTTTTGCCGGAACCCGAGAGGAGCCCGTCTGCGCCCGGGAGTGCGGGGAGGAAGGAGAGGGGCTCTTGCGGGCTGTCATGGGACGGCCCCCTCCTGCCGAATGTCCTCAAGTCGGCGGAGGGCTACCGTGTCGTCAGGGACGAGTGCCAGGACGTACTCGTAGGCCATCCGGGCCGGCTCTGCGGCTCCCAGATCTCTGTACAGGTCGCCCAATTGAAGCATGACGGCTGCGTCTCCCGGTCGTTCAGAGAGGTGTCGGGTGTACTGCTCGATGGCGTCCTGCACGCGCCCGGCCAATTTGAGAACCCGTGCGTATTCCGGCCGCGTGGATGGGCACAGGACAGTGAGTTCCTGCAGTGCAGCCAAGGCGCTCTCGACGCGGCGAGCTTGGAGGTTGATGACGGCCATGCGTCGTACGGCGTCTTCACGCGCTTGTGGCATGCCTGCTGCTGACACGTGGCTGTAATGCTCCAGGGCATCTTCCCGCGCGCCCGTGCTTTCCGAGGCATATCCAGCCACGAGATGTCGAAGCGCTTCAGCCTTTGGCCCAGAATGTTCTTTCAGCCCCGCTAGCACCCTCCGCAGCCCTTCACGATCGACCCGGTCCAACATAGCGGCCGCCCGGCGCCGTACCCCCCCCAGATCGAGTCCGGGCAGTACTCTTCGCTCTTGCGCCAGCGATGCTTCGAACTCCTGATCTAGGGTGTTCAGTTGGTCCAGAACGGACGCGGGGACCCCCGACGAGAGGTCGCCTCCTCGATGCCTCCAAATACGAGCTCGCCCTGGCTGTCGATCGCGTTGCCATTGGGTGAGGAGGATGCGCAAGTCAATGTCTTGGGTCTTCTCTTCTTCGAGGCGTGACGAAATCCGGGCCTCGGCTTCGCGGAGATGATCCGTCAGGTCATCGGCGCTTCGCAGATAGCCGTTGAAGATGAGCTTTGATGCCTCTTCAATTTCTTTCCGTTCCCAAATATCGCGATTTGGGCGAAGAACCTGGGTGAAATCTCCTGCCTGGAGTTGAATGAGGGCATTTCTCAAATGGGGGTATGCCCTCCGAATTCTATTCTCTATTGCGTCGATTTTTTGATTGTGTTTGCGAAATAGATGGTGGTTCTCTTCTTGGAAGGCTTTCCGAATTTGTTCCAATCCGCTCTGGGCCCACGTCTGGATGCGGCGAAGGGCCCTCCTTGTCTTCTCAAGTTCCTGTAGAGTGATGCGGTAGTACTTCTCCCGTTCGACGGACTTCTCGTCTGAAAGAATGCGATGGACGAGCGTCACCGCTGTCTCTGCTTGTCCCTCAAAATGTATATCGGTCAGTTCAGCGTGTTTCACATTGGGAATGCGCGCTGCCGTCGGGGCGACGTTGATAATGGGCACATTCCTTCGCAAGGCGCCCTCGGCGAGTCTGCCCATCTCTTCGATTCCTTGGGCCATCTGATAGTCGGTTTCGGCCCGCCGCCCAGCGTTCGTCTCAATCTCCACGGCCCCGCGAAGGAGATTGGGCCCCGCGTCTCGTTCGCCGCTGCCCTTGGCGTGAGTGTGCCCCTCCTGACTGAAACACAGGTCGACCCCTATTAGCACGATCTTCGAGTATCCCATCAGTACAGCGGTCCAGACAGCGAGATGGGTCACCGTGTTGCCTGGGCTCCCATCCGCCGAAGGCTCCCAGGGCAAGCGGGTTCCCCAGTAAAGGTTCCGCCAGGGCCACTGGCCTACGAGTTGCGGGCACGCATGGGTGTTGTTGACGAGGACCGTCTGAGGTCCGAAACAAAGCATCTCCTTCCCCACGTCGAAGCTGATCGCCTGGGGATCGATGGAGAAGACGAAATCAGGCTCGACGCCGTCCTGCAAGAGGCGACGAGAGGTACGGGACACAGCTAAGACATCGACGCACTCCCGGTGTCGTTTGACCCAAGGAAGAAACTCGTCGAGGGATGGGCCGGCACCCAGTACCACGGCGGTTCTTCCTGCGAAAACTCCCTCCAACGCCCGGACATGTGTCCTATTTTCTGCCAAATTCTGGAGGATGGTTAGGAAGAAGAATCGATTGTTTAGCTGCACACCGAGGTTTAGGGAGAGCCTATCTATGGCTTGCTGCGCCTTCCATGCGAGGTCGGCGCAGGCAGGGTGGGGGTTGTGGATGACACCGAATGAGGGGACAAGGAAGAGCGCTCTTCGATAGAAGAAATGGTCGATATCCCTGTTGGCTGCCAGGTGCGCAAAGTCGTCGAGAGTGGTAACTCGGATGGCCTCTACATCCTCGATTTCCGGTGCGAGTTGAGGAAGGAGTTCGACCACTTCCGGCCGCTCAATGAAGAGGAACGTAGAGCCCTCAGGCAGTGGACGGGAGTTCAAATACTTGGGAAAGAGACCCGAATCTGTGCCGCAGATTATGTACAGGCTGTGCGTGCTAAAGCCGTCGGCTAGGAACCTTTCGTCGTAGGTTTGGGATGCTGATTGATCCCGGAATGTCGTTCCGTTGATCTCGGCAAAGTATCGGTCGCCCCAGGCATTGAGAAGGGCCTCACCCAAAACGAGTTCTTGCGTGTCGGATTTCACGCGCAGGCCTCCCTGGTACTCACTCTGCTTCCGAAGACTTCCTCCAAGGCGTCGGCCACCCTGTCCACGTCCGCTTCGTCCATGGCCGGGTGTAGAGGCAGGGTGAGGAGCCGGGAGTATACGTCCTCTGCCACGGGCAGGTCCCCCTCGGCGGTTCCGAATCGGTCTCGGTAGTAGGAGAGCAGATGGACCGGGGTGTAGTGCACGTTGGCGCCGATACCTCGCTTGCGCAGATCCGCAAAGACCTGGTCCCGCGCTGCGACCCGGGGATCGATCTGGACCGGGAAGATGTGCCACGCGGAGCTCGCGTCGGCCCGTTCG
>QKIM01000203.1 GCA_003249585.1 Deltaproteobacteria bacterium | reverse complement strand
GCACCGGGTCTCGTCCAGCGTGCATTCGTCGGCACAGGTGCCGCAGGAGGCGACGCCCCCGAGGACCCGGCACACCTCCGAGGACTGGGTGCAGTCGGTGTCGCTCCACTCTGTGCAGCCCGTCTCGGAGTTGACCGCGCAGGTGCGCAGCGTGTCGCCCGAGCACTCGGTGGCGCCGTCGATGCACGCGTTGGTGCAGCCGGCGGTGCACGCCGAGGTGTCCAGAGCGCACTGCCCGGTGCACGAGAGCACGCCGCCCGTGAACCCCTGGCCGATGCTCTCGCAGGTGGCGCCGCCCAGATCGGCGCCGTCACACACCTCCCCCGTCTCCAGGAGATCGTTGCCGCAGACGGCGTTGTTCACGTTGCTCGTGTTGTTGACGTTGCTCGTGTTGTTGGTGTCATCGTCGTCACAGGCCACGATGGCAAAGGACAGGATCAGGGCGAGAAACAGCAGCGGGAAACGGATTTTCTGGGACATGGCGACTCCTCGTGGGGGCGGCGGCCGAAACGGCACCTGCGATCGCCGCGCCTTTTGGACTATACCATATCAGAAGTACCCGCCCGGCGCCACGCGTTCTTGTACGGGAACGCTCTGTCGCGCCCCTTTTTCAGGGCACGCCACGGCATGCCCGTACACAGGCGGTGAACCGGAAGGTGTTCGAGGGGTCCATGGCCCCGAAC
This sequence comes from Deltaproteobacteria bacterium, assembly GCA_003249585.1. GTDB lineage: Bacteria > Myxococcota_A > Polyangia > HGW-17 > HGW-17 > SZUA-580. The sequence continues at coordinate 2,633 of QKIM01000203.1, read as the reverse complement.
AGTCAAGCGCCGGCCCGTCGTCCTCGCGCAGGCTGGGCCCCATCATCCCCAATTACATCCATGCGCAGCATGGTTTCCCGTCTACGCAAAAAAAGACGAAATGTCAGGCAAAAGAAGCCCTGGTCGTCAAAGCTGGTCCCCGCTCTAGGGCTCGGGGGTGCCGTCCACCACCCAGGACAGGTTGAAGCGGTGGAACTCGATGCCGCGATGATCGCCGGCCCCCTCTTCCACGCGCTCTACCAGGGCGCCCACATGGAAGTCTGCCGTCTTGGTCATGCTGGAGTAGCCGCCCAGAAGGAGATCGCAGGTCTCGGTGGCGGTCAGGTCGTCGTGGAGCTGGCGGCTGATGGGCCAGGTCCCGCCGTTGTCATAGCTCAGCCACACGCGCATCTTGCAGCGCTGGACCGTGGAGGAGGGGTTGAGGAACATGATGCGGTGGGGGGAACTCGTGTAGACGAGAGAGGAGCCCTCGACCCGAGGATCCAGGAGCGTGTCGTGGGGCCAGAAGGTCTCAAAGCCGCCCTCGATGGAGCCACGGGAGAGCCACCGGCGGCTGGCCGTCTGCCAGACGCTGCTCACAGCGCGATCGTTGCGCAGGAGCCGCCCGTCGGAGAGCTCCACGATGGTCCCCTCGCTGGTCCCGTCGGGGATGAGCTCATAGGACCAGGTGAGGCCGCCGTCGTCGCTGTAGATGTTCCTGCCGATGGCCGGGATGATCAGGCGCCCCGGATGCGGGCCCTCCCGGGTCTGGATCCCCACGCCCGGGCCCATGGCGTCCCAGGCCGTGCCCACGGGCTGCAGCGTGGCGGTCATGTCCACGGGGCTGGCCCAGGTGAGGCCGTCGTCGTCGCTGTAGGTGAGCATCACCGGCCGGTCGCCGACGCCCACGGTCGTGGTCGGCTCCCCCGTGCAAGGGTTGGTACCGGCGTTCTGGCTCTTGTCCTCGGCGTTCCAGGACAGGAACAGCCAGATCCGTCCGCTGTCCTCGTCTACCACCGCCGTGGGGTTCCCCCAGGTGCCCGCCCCGGCGCCCACCACTTCGCGCAGGGCGCCCCAGGTCACGCCGTTGTCCCCGGAGCGCTTGTAGACGAGGTTGATGTTCCCGTAGTCGGCCTCGGAGCACTGCCGCCCCTCGGCGAAGGCGATGAGGGTGCCCGTGGTCGTCCGGACAATGGAGGGGATGCGGAAGCTGTGGTAGCTCACGTTGAGCTGGTCCACGGCAGGGTCGAAGAGCAGCATGGAGGTGTGGTCCTGGGCCTGGGTGTGGACGCTGGTGCCCCCGGTGCTCCCCGTCCCGGGATCCACGCAGTAGCTCGCCGTGCCAGCCCACATGCAGGTCTCGGTGCCGCACTCCCCGCACTCCAGGGTCCCCTCGCACCCGTCGTCGACGCTGCCGCACTGCATGTTGAGCCCGGAACAGGTGAGGGGGGTGCAGCGCTCTCCCCCGCACTGGTTGGGGGTGTCGTAGCCGCAGGTCAGCCCCTCGGCACACTCCCCGCAGTCCCAAACCCCGTCACACCCGTCGTCGATCTCGCCGCACGCGGCAACCGCCGCCTCACAGGTCAATGGTACGCACAGCTCGCTCCCACACCGGTTGGGAGAGTACAGCCCGCAGATCAGGCCCTCGGCGCACTCGCCGCACTCCAGGGTCCCCTCGCACCCGTCGTCCAGGTCTCCGCAGGCGGCGCCGGCCTCTGCGCAGCTCAAAGGTTCGCAGCTCTCGCCCCCAGCGCCCGAGTCCGAGTCGCAGGAGAGGAGGGCCACCGCCAAAAACAGAAGTGTCCGTGTGTGCAGGAGAGCTGTTTTCATATACGCATACTATTGCATGCCCCGTTGGCGTGCCACTCTTTTTCGTGAGTTCTATGCCGGGGCGGCGGGGGACAGGGAGATGTTCTCCCGCTCGAGACGGTTCTTGATGGCCTCGAGGAGATCCGCCCGCACCATGTAGTAGTTCTCGCTGTCGCACCAGGGGCGGACGGCCATCTTCACTCCCGCCGCGTCCAGCGACTCCACGGTGATGGCCGCGCCACGCTCCTTGAGCACCAGGGGATGCGCCAGCACCTCACTGGTGAGCACCTCGCGCAGCCGCCCCAGGTTCTGCTCGTAGGGGACCACGAGGTCGAGATCCACGGTCATCTGACCGAGGACGGTCATGTTGGTGATGGTCTCGGAGAGCACCCGCGAGTTGGGGATGATGATCTTCTTGTTGTCACGCGTGACGAAGTGGGTGGCCAGGATGGAGATGGTGTCGATCTTCCCCATGACCCCCGCGCAGGAGACCAGGTGCCCCACGCGGAAGGGCCGGAACACCATGAGCAGCACGCCCGCGGCGAAGTTGGAGAGCGCCCCCTGGAGCGCCAGCCCGATGGCGAAGGAGGCCGCCCCCAGGACCGCGATGAAGGAGGTGGTCTGGATGCCGATCTGCGCCAGGATAGCCAGCACGATGATGACCTGCACCACCATGCGGACCACGATCACCGTGAACCGTGCGATGGTGTTCTCCAGATTCTTTTTGCGCAGGAACCCCTCGAGGGCTTTGGTGATGAGGCCCAGCAGGACCCGCCCGGCGATGTAGATGGCAATGGCCGAGATGATCCGCAGCCCGAACTGAGTACCGATGTTTTGGATATAGT
>QKIM01000365.1 GCA_003249585.1 Deltaproteobacteria bacterium | reverse complement strand
TTCTTCAGGACACGGCCCAGGTTGATGCGGGTCTTTTCGCTGACGTTCTTGCGCCGGTTGAGCTTCTGCGTGAAGGTGACCCGCTCGCCGGGCACATAGGTCGCGGGGCCGGGGATGCCGGGGGCGGTCTTGAGGAGCTGGGGAGCGGGCACCTTGTAGCGGTCGTACCGCTTGCCCACGTAGGAGTAGCTGCCGGAGCTCCAGTAGTAGTCCCGGATGAGGTTGGTGACGGCGAGGATGTTCTCTGGCTTCACGTCGACCAGGGTCACCACGCCGGGCTTCATGTTGTTGGTGGTCTCGATCTCCAGCTCACGCCCCTCCTTGATCTCCAAAACGCCGAAGCGGTAGGCGGGGAGGCTCATCTCCGCATAGGCATCGAGCATCCTGAGCTTGCCCGTCCACTGGGCGCCCAGGCGCTGCTCGTAGATGTCCATGGCGTTGCGCGCCACGGTGACCGTGTAGGTCCTGGCGGGCTCGAACTCCCCGTAGAGGTAGACCGACTCGCCGTAGTTGCGCAGCTCAAGGTTCTTCACGGCGGGACGCACCTTGATGAGGCCGGCCAGCTCCTTGTCGTCGTTGGCGAGCCGGTTGGAGAACTGCACGTGGGGAGTGCTGCCCGGGCGGCAGGGGCCCAGCCGCCAGCCGCACCCCACGCCGTTGACGGTCATGGGTCCGTAGGTGGAGAAGGAGAAGGACTGGTCGCGCATGGTGGCCAGGGGCCCCTCCTCGGAGCGCAGGCCGCGCTTGAGGGTCACGACATACCTTGTCTTCTTCTTCAGTTCGCCCCTGGGCTGGAGGACGACGGTGCGATCGGCCTTCCAGTTCTTGCTCTGGACCCCCCAGGGTTTGATCGTGCTCCACCGGGCCGGGGGGACCAGATCGAAGGGGACGGTCGCGGTCCCCAGCGAGATGGTGGCCTTGGATGCCACGTGGGTCGGATCCACCTTCTGGTCGAAAAAGAGCACCACGGCGGTCTCCGGGATGACGTGGGACTGATCGCGGTAGGGATGGCTGTTCTCCAGCGTCACCCTCGGGGTCTCGAAGACGAACTGGCGCCCCTCCTTGAGCACGCCGCCCACGGCGGAGGAGATGCCCGCGGGGATCTTCACCACGTACCGGGTGGCGAAGGGAAAGCGGCGATCGGGCTCAAAGGAGGCCACGGTGGTGCCCAGCCATTTGTAGCTGCCCTGGGGCTTGGGATCGATGGAGAAGGGGATCTTCTGGTTCTTCTCCTGCTCCAGATCCGTCAGGGGGATCATGGGCTGGTTGAAGCTCACCGTGAGCGCGCCCATGTTCTGGACCTTGCCGATGGGATGGGCCCGCACGACCTGGAGGGGGCCGTAGTCGCGCCGCTCCATGTCGCTCTTTGGCGGCACGGGGAAGGCCGAGAGCGTCTCGGTGACCCGCTTCGGAGGCTGGGGCCCCTGATAGAGGGTGAACTTCCGATCCGCCTCGGTCTCCACCATGATCTCGAGCCCCGTAAAGGGGTCGATGGTGGTCCTGCCCTTGCCCGCACTGACCGGCATGCGGGAGGGGTCCTTCGCCGTGGGCTTGCAGCCGGTGGATGCGAGGAGCCCGGGGATGATACAGAGCAGCAGCACGAAGAGGGAGGATCGTTTCATTGGGTACCTGCCAAAGGGAGGACGGACAACCCGCGAGGCGCGTGGCCCCGTCACTCCCGGTTGAGATGGTTCACTTCAGGGCCCGACTATACGTCGAAGCGTCCCGCTTTTCACCTGTTTTTTCTTGTCCACCGGGGAGCGCCTGCCCCCTCTTTCCCCTGCCCATTGGAGATCTCGTTGATTTTCCTATTGCGTGACCTTGAAGGAGAGCACCTTGAGCTGGCCGATGGCGTTCACCCAGCGCAGGTCGCTCTCGGCGCCCATGAGGATGTGGGAGACGTCGGCGGGGAACTGTCCCCAGGTGGGATCCACGTCGAACCAGCGCCCCAGCCACACCTGCGGCCAGGCGTGATACCCGAAGATGGGCCCGGACGCGCTGGAGACGATCCCCACGCCCCCCACCTGGCGGGCGGGGATTCCCAGCGTGCGCGCCAGGGCCGTGAAGAGCAGGGTGTGCTCCGTGCAGTCGCCGATGCGGGCGCGGGCGATCATGAGCGCCGACGAGAGGTCGTAGTTCATGCTCTTTTGCAGATACCTGTAGACGAAGGCCACGAGCTTCTCCACCCGCTCCCGGCGGGTCGTCGCGCCCGCCACGGCCTTTTTGGCCAGGGCCGCGAGGAGGGGATCCCCCACCTCCATGCCGGGCATGGCCTTGAGGTAGCGCTTGAGGGCGGCCGGGGGCTTCTTCTCCCTGGCCCCGGTCAGGGCGTCGCGGGTCAGGGTGAGGGTGAACGTCCCCTTTTTCCCGAATCGGACCTGGTAGCGGGCGCTGTTGAAAAACTTCAGCCCCCTGGGGAAGGGGCCCTGGAGGGTGATCTCGAGGCGGGCGGTCGTGGGCGTGACCGTGGAGACCACGGCCGGAAACCAGGACCGGGCCTGGATGTCCACGAGCCCGCCGGCCTTCATGGCCTCCTCGCGGCTCACCGCCCGGATCTCGATGATGCCTACGCGCCCGTGGAGCAGGGTCCCGCGCGGTCCGAAGAAGGCCGTCATCCCCATATGGGGTTTCTCGGAGATGACGGATCCATTGTAGCCCTTGACGCTGATCTCCCCCATGCGCCGCTGCGCCGTCCCGTAGATGGTCACCACGTCGTGGGAGGCCTCGCCGGAGTCCATGTCCAGCTTCTCCACCTTCCAGATCCCCGGGCCGGCCTGGGCCCGCTCCACCAGGAGGGTCTGGACCGCGAGCCCCGAATGTATCAGCCGCTCATGCACGCCCCTGAGGGTGGTGCGCGTCTCGGTGGCGCTCCCCAGCGCGCTCAGCAGGGCGTGGCTGCGAACAAATGAGTAGATCCCCGGGGCGGTCCGTTTGAGCACCGTGCGCTTGATCTCCCGCTCCGTGGTCTCGGCCTTCACGGCCGAGATCAGCGCGCCGTCCCCCCAGCCCTGGTACACCCGCTCGGACTCCCAGTGCATCTTCTTGATGTCTTCGCCCCGGCGCATCTCCATGTGAAAGGTCTCCACGGCCACCAGATAGGTCCTGCCCCCTTGGGTGCGCACCTTCCACTGGTCATGGGAGCGGCCCATCTTTCGGCCACCGATGTACAAAGCCGAGTAGTTGGGCTCCCGCAACCTGGGCAGCGCCTTGAGCACGCGCTCCATGGACACGCGGACCAGCGGCGCGCGGGCCATGTATGCGTCGATGGCGTCGGGGCTCAATCCCGCCACGGCCAGCGGTTTCAACGCGGGCGCCGGTG
>QKIM01000164.1 GCA_003249585.1 Deltaproteobacteria bacterium | reverse complement strand
CAGCTTGGCGATACCGAAGTCGAGGATCTTGACCACAGGCCCCGACCGTGTGGTGTAGACCATGATGTTGTCGGGCTTGAGGTCCCGGTGGATGATCCCCTCGCCGTGGGCGGCGTCGAGCCCCCGCACGATCTGCTCCAGCAGCTGCCGGGCATGGGCCAGGGAGAAACAGCCCGTCCGCCCCATGAGCTTGGAGAGCTCCTCCCCCTCGATGAACTCCATGATACAATAGTAGCGCTCATCCTCGAGCTGTCCGAAATCAAAGATCTGTATAATGTTCGGGTGCTTGATAACGTTGACGGCCCGCGCCTCGGAGATGAAGCGGTGCACCACCTGTTCGTCCTCGGAGAAGGAGTTGGTGAGGACCTTGACGGCGACCTTGGTCCCGATGGTCGGATGAAGCCCCAGATATACCTTTCCGAAGGCCCCGGAACCGAGCAGCTTTTCGATGTGGTAGCTGCCGAGGGTCTTGCCGATAAGTGGATCGCGTAGAGTGCCCGCCATGGACTCACCATACATCAGGAGGAGATCTTTTTAAAGGGGCGATATGGATGCTCAGTCCACGGGGGCCACGCCGGTCACCCAGCGCCGGTACGAGACGACGATCTCGTAGTAGCTGTTGGGATCGAGGCTCTGCCCGTAGAGGATGATGGTGTTGGTCTGTGAGAGGTAGTCGAAGCCGTAGGAGCGGGAACGCTCCAGCGGATTGTCCTCGAAGGCGACGGCGATGGAGGTGGTGATGGGAAAGTGCTGCAGCACCAGCGGCGAGGCCTTGGCCACGATGGAGTCGAGGATGAGATCGAAGGTGAGGTGGAAGTCCGGTGCGCAAACGCTCCCGACCTGCCCGCCCGTGGCCGAGGCCAGCTCGTAGTAGCCGATGCCGGGCTGGGCCGCCGTGCCCCCAAGCGCAGCGTCGAGGCAGGAGGCCGGGTAGCCGATGATGGCGTGGGCGACGCCGCCGGGGCCGTCGTTCGCGCTCCGGTTCACCAGGAAGTCGCGCAGGTAGGTGAAGGAGCCCGAGGACATGGAGGAGAGGCAGGAGAGCGTGCTGGGATCGTTGTAACCCCAGTCGTTGCAGCCGTCGTCGTCGGCCTCCTGATCGTCCTCGTCGGTCTCGAAGATGAGGACGGTGACGGCATCGGGCCGCAGATCGTTCAGGTGGCGCTGGACAGCGCGCTGGGCCTGCATGAGACCGTTCTCGTCAGATCCGTCCTCGTCGAAGGCGCCTGACGGATTGGAGGCGCAGGCGGCGAAGCGGCTGGACATGGTGTAGTCGAGCCAGTAGTCGTTGGACTCGTTGTCCCCGGTGCAGAAGCGACCGTCGAGCTCCTCGCCGCCGCCGAAGGGAGAGCCGCCCTCCACCAGGGTCATGTCGATGACGCCCATGCGGAAGTCGAGCCCCGCCAGGATGGCCTTGTCGAAGAACTGCACGGTGTTGTCGGCGATCTTCTGCCGCTCGTCACTGGTGGACCCCGACTCGTCGATGACCCAGATGATGTCGGCCTTGAGGTTGGGGACGTAGTAGTATCCCTCGCACTCGTCCTCCCACAGGGCGTTGAACTCGGCGATGCCCGACCCGTTGGACAGATCGTCCATGATGATGCCGGTGCTGGTCATGGCGCTGGTGTAGTTGTCCGTGAGGCCCACGCCGCCCATGACCATGACGATCTCGTTGCCCGTGCCCACCCTGGACTCCCGCTTCTCCACCATAAAGCTGACGATGAAGCTGGTGCCCGTGGTCCCGTAGGCCGCAGGGGGGTTCTGGATATCGGCGGCGGGGACCTCCAGGATGGCGGACAGGGCGTCGGTGCGCGCCTCGGCCACGGAGCGCGCTTCGGCGTACTGCAACTCGACGGCGGCATTCACGACGAGGGGGAACTCGTCGTGGCTGAGCTTGACCACGCCCGACGACCGGACGGATCCCGTGATGCCCGAGATGGAGGAGAGCCGCGTGAGGATCTGATAGACCTCGTCCTCCATGGTGGTTGAGGCGGGGGCCCGATGGGCCACAAAACCCGCCACCTCCGCGCCCGGCCAGTCCATGTCCATGTTCAGGACACCGCCGACGGCGGGATCGGGGAGGGGACTCTCGGAGATCACCGCCAGCTCTTCGGTGGCGATCCGGTAGTATCCGCTGGAGGGGGAGAAGAACTGCACAGGCTTGAGCCCGTTGGGGTTCTCCTCGCTACGGGGCTGGCAAATCCTGGTGCCCTCCTGCCCGTCGGGGACCCCGTCTCCGTCGGTATCCGAACGGGTAGGATCCGTCTCCCCCGCTCCGCACATCAGGTTGTATCTCAGCACGCAGAACCCGTCGATACAGGTCTGGCTCTCGTGGCACTCGTTCCCGCTCGGACACCGGTCCACGCAGTTCCCCACGAGGCCGTTGCCGTCCCGGTCCTCTTCGCCGTCGGGGACGCCATCGTTGTCCGAATCGGGATCGAGATAATCCATGAGGCCGTCGCCATCGGAGTCTGGCGGAAAGTTGGGGTTGCCCCGTGCCTCGACCGAATCCGGGACACCGTCGTTGTCCGAGTCGGTGTCGAGGTAATCAGGGATGGAGTCCCCGTCGGTGTCCTTGGTCCCGGCACCGCACCCCTCCACGGAGTTGGGGATCCCGTCATAGTCATCGTCCCCGTTGAAATTCTCACATTGGGTGATGTTGTTGGTGGTGTTCACGTTGTTGGTGTTGCTGCCGCCGCCCGAAGGCCCGCAGGCCGTGAACAGCGCCACCAAGAGGACAGGGGACAAGAGGGGGATCTTCATGGTTTCTCTCCGAAACTGTTGTAGAACAGACCTCGACGATATGCCATTTCATGGCAGGTTTACAGGAGATTATATCGCAGATCTCCAAATTGGCACTCGGTCAACTTGCCCCCCCCTGCCCCATAATCGCGCTGTCCACGTGCACCTTCCGAAAATCAGTGCTAAATTGATTGCGTTATCGGTCGGCTTTGGGTTATACTTCCTTCAGCTTCCGTCCCGCGCCGTGGCGCGTTGCACATGGACCGCGCAGCCCCGATCGCCTTCACGGAGCCACCCAGGGTAGTGTCATGAAAAATATTTTCTTCATTATACTTGTTGCCATTCTCCTCATTCCCGGCGTCGCGGGTGCGCTTGAACTCACCCACGTCTCGGGTGCGCCTTCCCTCTGGGAGCAGAACAAGCAGACCCCCTTCGGGTTCAAGCTCAACCTGGGGTTCAACTACGAGTACTTCACCGCCAGCATCAGCAAGGAGTACCAAGGGGACGGCGTGCTCAAGACCGTCCGAGATCTCGACTACAAACGCAGCACCACAACGGTGAACGTGGGCGCGGAGATGGGCG
>QKIM01000643.1 GCA_003249585.1 Deltaproteobacteria bacterium | reverse complement strand
TGCTGCCACAGGTGATGTCATCTGCGGCAAGACAGGGAGAGGACGGACACGAGGCCAGGGAGGCGCAGGCGGGATCGGCACAGTCGGCCATCCCATCCCCGTTGTTGTCCACACCGTCAGTACACTGTTCAACGGGGGGGGAGCTCAGAAAGGCATTAATCTCGTTCTCATAATGGCTGACTTCGGTATATACGCCCGGGCCGGTGCAGTAGTTGTACCCGTAGGAGGTGATGCCCGCGGCATAGCTGGTTCCCGAGACGGACACGAGCCCCGGTCCACCGGAGTCGCCCATGCAGGTCCCTCCAGTCGCCTGGCTCGTGTAGATGGTATAGGGTTGGGCGTAATAACCGCTTCCAAGGCTGCAGGCGCTGCTGCTGTGGCAAACTCCTGCTATGCTGCCCGTAAAGGCGAGTCGAACGGAGGAGTTGGACGTGTCATCGTACCCATCGGTCATCCCGAAGCCGATGAAGGTGATGGGCGACCCCGAATCGCTGGAGTCCAGGGCCAGTGACGACGGGAGGGGGGGGATGGGGGTTACATCTCCCGGTGCCGGCGCGTCCAGCCTGAGCAGGGCGAAGTCGGAACTCGTCGAGGACGGATTGTAGGAGGGATGGCGGTACACTTCTATGACGCCCCGCTCCCGGTTTGTGTAGTCACAGTTGTCTATGTCTTGGCAGAAGTAGACCTGAAAATAGGACGGGTCGTAGGGGGTCGTGCTGTCCTGATAGGTTACGCAGTGTGCGGCCGTCATCACGACATTGGGTGAGATGAGAGTCCCTCCACAGGCGAACCCGGCGGTATTGTAGAGGAACGGGACTGCATCGTGAGCCGAGTTGTTGTCCTCGGAGCCGTTGATGATGGGCTGTTCCACCGTGGAGAGATCCTCGGGGGCGTTTTCGCAACCAAGCGTGATCGTGATGAGGAGGAGTAGAAAAAGGCGCATGCAGAGGTTCTCCTTTCAGTCCTCTTTTACCACAGAAAACAGATAGTGCCCGCGGAGCTCGGAGTCATGTCTGGCGACCAGCAGGATGTGGTTCAGTCCTTTGTCGAGGGGGATGTCCGAGTTGAACACGATGGATGTCCCTTTCCCCGCGGCGAAGAACACCTTTCGCCGTCCGGTCTCGCTCTCGAAGTTGGTGACGAGGATGTAGAAATCTTTGAGCGATTCGGGATGGAAGGCCTTTCCGCTGATGTGGATCGACGGTGCCTTGGTGAGCGCGGGAGGCGCCTTGTCCAGGGTGATGGCCGGAGGAACGATGTGGGGGAGGAAGGAGACCGTGGGTTTCTTTCCGGCAGGTTTCGCACCACGTTCGCAGGGCGCGAACCCGACCAGGGGAGGGGCAGCGGTGATGCGGCAGAGTCTTCCGAAGAAGCCTGTGCACGTGAAGACTCCGCTCCCGCTGCCGAGCAGGTGTAGCTTCCCAGAGGCGGTGGCCCAAATTTGGGTCTTGTCCATCAGGCGTACCATGCTGTTCTTGGCGGGGGTTCCGCTGATGGCGGCTCCAATGGGGAGATTGACCTTGCGAGAAACGCTTGCCCGGAAGACACGGTCATAGACCGACAGCTCCACCGGAATAGGCTTATCCGTGGAGACCACATCAAATTCCATGGTCGCCACGGCCGATGCACCAGGAGCGAGGACTTTGGGGAAGAATCGCCCGGTTCGCAGGAAGATGCGGCCGCTGGAACGATCCGTCAAGGCGATCTTCGGCTTCTGGGATGGTCCCTGACCGATATTGGTGACGCTCATGTCCAGAAGGAATTTCTCGCCTTTCTGGAGGATGGAGTCCCCGTAGATCTTCTCCCTGAGGGCCCAGGTGATCTGGAATTGCGGTTGCTTGAGCGAATGGATGCGCAGGTTTTTCTTGTAGGTAGCGATTTTTCCGCGACCTCTCTGGAAGACGTCTATGGTGATTGGCTCGATGGCGACCGATGTCCGCTTGGGGACTGTCACCTCCGAGGTCCAGTATCGGGTCTTTCCCGGCTCAACACTGCCGAAGAGAAACTCCCTGGAATCCAAAATATAGGAGGGACTCTCGGCGATGGCATAGAGGCGGGGCTGAAGCGCGCCAGAGTTGTTGGTCACCTCGATGACCATGGCAGCTGTCTCACCGGGGGTGATGTGGTCGACCTGTTGCTTGCACTTCCTGTCCTTGGTCAGGTTCTTGAGGGAACAGAAACCCATGTTGATGGTGAGGCGGGGTTTTCCGGGCTCGAGCCTTCCGGGACGCCAATCCACGTTCCAGCTCTTTTTCAGATCCTTCTGCATCTTCTGTTCCTGCTCTTCAACCCGGCGGGTCATGAAGGAGGAAATGGAGTCAAGGGTTTTGGACGCCTTGGATTTTCCGTGATGGAGCAGGATGTCGTAGGCGAAGTCGATGAGATCTCCGTCCGCCATGTTGTCCTCGACGGAGTTGCTGTAGTCTCTCTTTTCCTGAGCCGTCTTGTAATATCTGAGCTCATACCGGGATTTCTCCGGTGGCCGCTCCTTTTCGCTTTTAATGGCCTTGGTCCGTTTGCTGGCCTTGCGGGGCTTGTCCGGCCAGAACAGCGAGTAGCCCGGAAGCATGCCGATGGGGACATACCGGATGTGGGGCACCACGCCGACCTGCTGGATGGAGACATCACCGGCCGTGAGGTATTGCTGAATCGTGAGTTTGAGGATGGGCTGCCTTGGGCCCTCCGTGAAGATCTGCTGGACGGTTCCCTTGCCGAAGGTGGTGTCGCCGATGATGAGCGCGCGGTCCAGATTCTTGAGGGTACCGGAAACGATCTCTGAGGCGCTGGCGCTTCCCTGCGAGATGAGCACCACCATGGGCGTCTTTGTCGTGAGCGTATTTTTGTCGTCGGCGGAAAAGATGCGTTTCTGTGTTCCGGGAGCGCCCTCTGTGGAGACAATGACGCCCTTTGTGAGGAAGGCGTTGGCCACAAAGATCGCCTGCCGGAGCAATCCCCCGGGGTTGTCAACGAGATCGAGAACGATGCCGTTGATCGCTTTGTGCTTTTTCAGAAGGGATGCATATTGGGCGGCGAGGTCGGAGGCAGTGTTGGAGATGAAATGATTGATCCTGAAATAGGCGATGTTCCCCTTGCCGTTGTGCAGCATCCTGCTCACGACGCTCTCGATCCGGATGCGGCGACGTTCCAGGGTATATTTTTTAGGCGTCGTCCACTCCGGCTCACCCTGGGCGGTCTTCTTTCCAGTTCTGCGCTTGATCATGATGTCTACAGCAGTATTCTCTTCCCCGCGGATCATGTTGACGGCCTCCGTGAGGGGCATGTTCACCGTGGACCGCTTGTTGATCTGGACAATAACATCCTTCTC
>QKIM01000389.1 GCA_003249585.1 Deltaproteobacteria bacterium | reverse complement strand
CTCGACCTCTTCGGCGTTGGGGAAGGCCGTGAGGGGGACTTCCTGGCGCATCTCATCATTGAGGAGACCGTAGCCATCCTCGGGGGGGATGGTGACGGAGAAGGTGTCGCCGGCGGTCTTGCCTTCCATGGCGCGCTCAAGGCCGGGGATGATGTTGCCGATGCCCTGGATGAACGGCATGGGCTCCTGTCCGCGGGAGGAGTCGATGACCTCGCCCTCGGGGTCGGTCAGGGTGTAATGCATATAGACAACTTTGTTCTTTTCGACGATCATGGGAGTTCCTTTCAAGAGATTGTGTGCTTACCACGTCCCAAAGAGCAGGTCAGCTAAAAGCGTGTTTTTTTCTCGCGGGGCGGTACCATGGGGTGTCCCCCCTCCCGGACCGGGACCACGAAAGGCACCATGTCCCCAACACCGCCGATCCTCTTCCTCGGAGACTCCATCACGGAATTCTGGAAATATGAAGGGCGCGGACCGTGGAACCGCAGCTTCGCCCGGTGTATCAACCGCGGGGTGTCGGGGGACAGGGTCCGCGACACGGCGACGCACCTTCAGACCCCGGCCCTTTCGTCCCTCAGCCCGGCCCGCTGGATCCTCCTCATCGGCGCCAACGACCTGCTCTGCGGGAGCCCCGCCCCGCAGGTCGCGGCCCAAATCGAGCCCCTCCTGCCGATGCTGCGGCGGATGTATCCGGACGCGCTGGGGATCCTTCACGGTGTGCTTCCGCTCTCGGTCGTGCCCGATGGGTATCGGCGGGAAGCATGGACGCTCAACAGGACGCTCGAGGGGATGGCTGAACGGGCCGGTGTGCGCTGGTTCGACGCTTGGTCGGTCTTTGTGGACGACGCGGGGCGCATCCCCTTCTCGCTGATGCCCGACGGCGTGCACCTGACGGCGGCGGGGTACGAGTTGTGGGCGAACCGACTGGTCCCCTTTCTGGAATCCACTGGTTTTCGACCCGAAACTGGGATATAGGTTGAAGAGCTACACAACGCAGGCAGGCGGCCGCCGGAGGCAGGGTTCTCCGGGGTCAGAAAGGCAGCTTCCATGGAAAGCACTTTGAGAGTTCTTCTCGTCGATGCGGGGACGGCGTTCTACCGCGTGAACCGATACAAGGTCGGTGAATTTTTCGGCCCAGTGGATCTCGGGCTCCACCTCAGCGGGAGGCACAACTCCCTCAACTTCGGGACGGGGCTGTTCTGCGGCTCCATCTTTCCCGGTTCCAACCGGATGATCTTCAGCGGCTTTTCCCCGAGCTGGGGCGGGTTCTATATTTCCTCCATGGGGGGCGCCGGGCTGGTCTTCGACAACCTCGGTATCAACATGGTCTCCCTCGTCGGGAAGGCGGCGACCCCATCGGTGCTCGTCCTCAACCGTGTCCACGGCGAAGAGGTACAGGTCTCGGTCCATCCCGTGGACGTTCAGAAGATCTGGGGCGAGGGGCGTGGCGGCGTATATTCCCTTATGGACTATGTCTTCGAACGCTGGGGCGGGGAATACCCCAGCGACCCCCGCATACTTACGGCCGGCCCGGCGGCGCTCTATACCGACTCCGGGGGGATCTGCAGCGTCCCCATCCGTAAGGGGGAGCTCACCTTCGTGGACACCTGGGCGGGTCGTGGCGGCCTGGGATCGAAGATGGCCCGGGAGCATGGCATCGTAGCGGTCATCTACGGCGGCAGCTATGTGGACGAGGACTTCCGCAACCGCACCGTCGCGGATGAGTGGTTCCAGGGGCGCTTCAAGATGCGCATGGCCGCCAAGGACATGGAGGCCACGACCAAGTACCGGTTCGATCCCAAGTTCGGGACCGGTGGGACCTTCGGCGTGAACTACACCACCCTCAAGGGGAGGATGCTCTCCTTCAACTACCGCAGCATCTTCTGGAGTGAACCCGAGCGGCTCGCCCTCCACAAGCGGCTGGTGGTGGACCACTATCTCAAGCAGTTCAACGAGGAGACCATCGAGCCAAAGCAGCAGAAGAACTGCGGCGAGCCGTGCGCGGCGGTCTGCAAGAAACTGAACGGACCCTATAAAAAGGATTACGAGCCCTACCAGACCATGGGCCCCCTGTGCGGAGTCTTCGACCAGCGCGCGGCGGAGCTGCTCAACCACCACGCGGACATGCTCGGCTACGACGCCATCTCCATCGGCGGGGTGCTCTCCTGGCTCATGGAGTGCCTGGTGGAGGGCATCCTGACTCCCGAGGAGTGCGGCGTCACCGCGCTCCCCCGGTGGGACGTCGAGAACTTCGACGTGGTGGAGGATTCCATGCACAACGCCCGGATCGGGGTGGCGCTGCTGGATGCCCTCACCTCGGAGCACCCCGTGCTCGACCTCTCCGAGGGGGCCCGCAAGCTGGGGCGTCACCTGTCCCGGGAGAAGGGGATGAAGGTGCTCGACCCCTTCGTCTACGTGGCTTTTGGGCGCAAGGGGTGGATGGTGCCCAACCAGTACTGGGCTTCTGGACCGCTCTCCCCCATGGCCATCATGGGCAAGTACTACATGCACTACGGCAGCGACTTCATCCCGCCGCGCCTCCTGGGCAACATGAACGCCGAGCGGTTCAAGCACGAGCTGGTGCTGGACAACCTGGGGATCTGCCGCTTCCACCGGGGGTGGGCAGAGGAGCTTGGACCACAGTTTGTGGGCGAACTCTTCGGGGTCAAGGATGCCTTCATGGAGCGCATCTCCAAGACGGCCACCCGCATCAACAGCCGGAACGCCTCGGTCTTCTGGGAGTCGGAGCGGAACATGGACTTCATCTTCGCCTTCCTCAAGCGTCACCGGGACGTGGAGGGCAACACCAGCGAAGAGCTGGCCCATTGGATCGCGCGCTTCGAAGAGAACAAGCGGGAGGCGGCCCTTGAGTTCTGGTACGAGATCCACAAGGGGATCCACGAGAAGCTGGCCGAGTTCCTGTAGTCAGCGGGCCTTGAGGGAGAGGAACTCCTTCACGATCCTGCGGGCCTCCCGGGAGAAAGGGGGGCCGTAGCCGTGGCCGGCCCCCTTCATGTCGATGAAATGGACAGGGAGCTTCAGATACCGGATGTAGGGGAGTCGCTCGGTCACCTGCCGGGACCCGACGAACGATCCCATGGCGAAGGCGATCCCCCTGAGACCGCCGAGCTTCAGCGCGGCCAGCTCCCCACGGGACAGCTTTTCCACGCCCCCCTCCACAAGGAAGAGCGTGGAGAAGAGCTTTGGGGTAGCCTCGAAGAGGGTGGGCGCGAGGATGGCTCCCAGGGAGAAGCCCGCCAGCATCATATTCTTCCGCGTCACCTTCCCCGGGTAGGCGCGCTCGAGAGCCGCGATGGCGGCCAGGACCTCGAGCTTCAGGGTCTTG
>QKIM01000544.1 GCA_003249585.1 Deltaproteobacteria bacterium | reverse complement strand
CAGGTGCTCCATCGAGCGTTTGGGCCGCGGGCTTCTCCGGCAGGATCCCGGAGCCGGCCTCCTGGACCGCCTCCATGGTCCCGTGGGTGCCGGTGAGCCGGCGCCGGCCAGGGCAGCCCTGGACATCGCCCTCCACGATCTCGCCGCGCACAGGGCCGACCTTCCACTGGCCCGCTATCTGGGCGGTGATCTCGCCCCCGTGGAGATCCTCGCCACGGTGAGCCTCGCGGCCCCCGACGAGATGGCCCGCCAGGCGGTCCGCCTGAGGGACAGAGGATTTTGCACCCTCAAACTGAAGCTGGGAGGTGATCCCCGGACCGATCTGCGCCGCCTCGCCGCCGTGGCCGAGGCCCTCCCCCAGGGGACCCCCGTGGTCCTCGACGCCAACCAGGGGTGGTCGGCCCGAGATGCCCAGAGCATCCTGCACGCCCTCCCCACCTCCTTTCATGCCCTGCTGGTGGAGCAGCCCCTCCCTGCGTCAGAGACGCGGGCCCTCGCGGACCTGTCCGCCAGGGCCCCGCTCCCCGTCTTCGCCGACGAGGCCCTGCAGACGCTCGAGGACGCGCAGACCCTGGCGGGACGCGTTGGAGGATTCAACCTCAAGCTCCAGAAAAGCGGGGGCATCCGACCGGTCCTGGCCCAGATCGACGCGGCCCGACCCGCGCGCACCGGTCTCATGGCGGGGTGCATGCTGGAGTCGCCCGTAGGCGTGGCGGCCATGGCCGCCGTGGTCCTCGCCCGGGGTCCCTTCGCCGCCGTGGACCTTGATCCCCCGGCCCTCATTGCCGAAAATCCAGTCACGGGCGGGGTGCGGCTCGAGGGGTCCCGACTCGTCCCCTCCTCAGGCCCCGGTCTGGGCATCACCGCCATCGAGGGTCTGCGCCCGCTGGGAGAGCTGCGAGGGTGACCCTTCCCCTCTCCTCTCCTGTGCTCCTCCTCGGCGTCCTGCTGGGGCTGACGGCCCTCCTGTCCGCCCTGGAACAGCGCCGCGCCCTTCCCCTCTTTCGGTGGATGCCGGCGATCATCTTCATCTACCTCCTCCCCATGGCCCTCACCACCGCCGGGATCACCCCCTCCGCCGCCTCCCTCTATGGCGCCTTCGACAGGTGGGTCCTCCCCATGGTCCTCCCCCTCCTCCTCATCACGCTGCCCCTGCGCTCGGTCCTCGGCGGGCTCACCCGGAGCGCCGCCGTCATGCTCATCGGCTCCGCCGGGGTCGTCCTGGGCAGCGTGATCAGTTTTATGATCCTGGGGCGCTCCCTGGGCGACGGCGCGTGGAAGGCCTACGGCGCAATCGCGGGCAGCTGGACCGGTGGCACCGCCAACATGGCCGCCGCGGCCACCGCCCTGGAGATCGCCCCGGGCTGGTACGGGCTTGCCATCCTCGCAGACTCGGTGCTCTTCATGATCTGGCTCCCCTTCCTGCTGTTCACCGCGCGCCGGAGCCCTTCTTTCGCCACGGTACCGGCCAAGGCTCCTCAAGGACCCGGCGGCTCTGCCCCTGAGCCGGCCACAGGGTGGCTCCACGGTCTGGGGATCCTGGCCGTGGGCCTCGCCGTCCCGTGGCTCGCAGCCAGGGCCGCAGTGTGGATCCCTGCGGCGCCTCCCGTCCTCACCCCTGCGACCCTGCGCATCCTCCTGGTCACGACCCTGGCCCTGGGGCTCTCCTTCACCCCCCTGGTCCGCCTGCGGGGCACACGCCCCGTGGCCATGGCCCTGCTGTATCTCTTCGTAGCCAGCATGGGGGCGCGCGCCGATCTCTCACCGGTAGCCGGCCACGCCCCGCTCTTCCTCGCCGCCGCGGCGCTGACGCTGGTGATCCACGGCCTCACGGTCTTTGCGGGGGCACGCCTGCTGGGGACGGACGCCGCCACAGGAGCCATCGGCTCCGCCGCCAACGTGGGAGGGGTGGCCTCGGCGGTCCTGGTCGCGAGCCACCACGACCCCCGACGGGTCCCCAGCGCCGTCCTCCTGGCCCTCCTGGGCTTCGCCCTGGGGAACTACCTCGCCCTCCTCACGGCCCACCTGTGCCGCCTCCTCACCTGACCCCCCTGAGACATGGCCGCACCACGATCCTGAGCGGCGGCCGCCAGGAGGGTGCCGTCCAGCCCCTGGGCGCGCGCCACACCCCTTCAGCGGGCTCGAAACACGACAGGGGCACATCCCTGGCCCTGGATCTTCTCAGCGCCGGGTAGTTGAAATGCCACCACTCCCCGGCGAAGTTCACAAACCCGTGCCGCTCCATGGCCCGCTTGAGCTGCAGCCGGTGCTTCAGGGGCGCCCCCCTGACGTTCAGGGTGCGGGATCCTGGGCCCATGGAGTCAAAGGGCGTCCCCATGTCCAGGGGCTTGCCCGTCTTCAGCCAAAACAGCCCCAGATCCACGGCGGCCCCCCTGTTGTGGGAGGAGGTGGCGGAGATGTATCCCTTCTTCACCTGCCACCAGTTCCCGGATCGCCTGGCCCAGGCGAGCATGGCCAGGGTCGCCCGGCGGGGCCGGTAGGCGTCGAAGATGAGCAGCCCCAGACCAGCTCCGGCCAGTTCACGGTGCACGGCGGCCAGCGCCCGGGCCGCCCGGGTCCTGAGCCAGGCTCCCGGTGCCCCGTAGCCAGGCAGCGGTGCCCCGGTGAAGTTGTTCCTCGTGTGGTAGGCGATGGAGAACTTCATGGTGGGACTCACCCGCCTGAGATCCATGAACCCCGTGGGCGGAGCCCTTAAGGCCCCCCGGGGAGCGGTCGGGAGAAGGAGCACACAGAGAAGGACCCGGAGCATGGTTTCACCTCGCCTTGGGGGAGCATGGCAGGTTTTCATGGCGCATGCAACCAGTCCTCGGCCGTTGACATTGAACGTCGTACGGGTAAGCTCTCTTCATCGGACCGGGAAGAGAAGAAACCACCCCATGGGGTCACTGCCACGCCCGGCCCCCGGAGAACCCATGAACCAGCTGCACCTCATCTTCATCCTCTGCCTTTTCGTTTCCGCCTGCAAGGAGAAGACCGTCTCCTCCGACTCGTGCGGAGACAGCACCGTGGACATCGGCGAGGAGTGCGACACCCTGGAGCTCAACGGCGAGAACTGCCTGAGCCTCGGCTTCTACGGCGGGGATCTCGCCTGTGACGAGACCTGCTCCTTCAACACCTCCCCCTGCGAGGGGTGGGGGCGATGCGGGGACGGCGTCCTCCATCAGGCCTACGGCGAACAGTGCGACGGGGATGCCCTCAACAACGCCACCTGCGAGACCCTGGGGCTCGGAACCGGCACCCTGGCATGCGCGACCAACTGCCACTACGACACCTCGAGCTGCGAGTACGGCGGTACCTGTGGCAACGGCACCCTGGAGACGGGAGAG
>QKIM01000151.1 GCA_003249585.1 Deltaproteobacteria bacterium | reverse complement strand
GGAGGGCTTGCGGAAAAAAAAAACGCCCTGCCCTACTGGACCGTCATTGACGACAAAGGCATCGACATCAGCCCCTCACGCACCCACGGCTTCCCGAGCCGTGATTATGCCTCTCGTTTTGCGTCCGGCTTTTACGGCGGCGAGGTGCGCCTTGCACTGTGCGAACCGGCCAGCACGGGCAAGTGGAGCCCTGATGAGTCCCACCTTCACACCGTCGAGACGAAGATGGGAGCCCTTGGGATTGAAGAGCGGAACGCGCCTTCAGGATCCGGGTCTCTTCCGTCCTCGCAGGCGGATCGTCGTCAGCGAATGGCCCAGCTCGGCATCACGCTCATCGAGGGGGGCAAACCCCCGAAGCAGTGACCCGATCGTTGCGTTCATCCGATGGCTGGGCTACACTCTGTTGCGCCGGCGCAACATGCTGCACTGGTGCAACAGACTGAAGGCCCCATGGATCTCAATACGTTCCTCTCCAGTTCCCCCCACCTCTTCGACCAGATCGTCTCCGTACTCGGTGAGTTGACGGCCGCCGTCTCAGCAGCGGGTGACGCCGTCTTCTGGAGCCCGGTAGCGACGCAAGTGACAGGCTACAGTGAAGCCGAAGCCTTGACTCCCGGATTTCTCGCCAGCCGCGGGCATATCGAGGATGGGTACTACCACCTCCTCAAGGAGGATGGCACGGTGATCCGGGTGCGAGCCTTCCCCCTCGAATCACCGGACGGTGGGCCGTTGCTGCACATGGTCCTGTTTCGCAAGACCGAAGTGGTCCGCCAGGAGTGGTGCTCGGACCTGCTGCGGCAGACCATGCTCTACACGGCGATCCTGCAATCCATGCGGGAGGGCGTGCTGACCATCGATCCGGAATTTCGCATCACGTCCTTCTCGCGCAGGTCTGAACTGATCACGGGATATTCCAGCGCCGATGTCATGGGCCGGTACTGCCATCAGGTCATCGGCTCGCCCCTGTGCCAGAATGCCTGCGTCGCGCGCCGATGCGAGGGATCAGGCAAGGCCACGGAGGCGGTCCCCACCGACGTCAGCCTCAGAAACGGAAAAGTATGCCACATCACGGAGATGGCGGTGCCGCTCACCAATGAACTGGACGAACTCCTCGGGACCCTGCTCTTCATCGAGGATCGGTCAACCCAGCTCTTCCTTGAGGGAAGCCCCAATGACTTCTTGGGGATCATCGGTCGGTCCGCCCCCATGCGCAATGTCTTCCAGATCATCCGACAGGTCGCCCCCACCGAAGTCACCGTGCTCGTCACCGGAGAATCCGGGACAGGCAAGGAGATGATCGCCCGGGCCATTCACACCCTCTCACGCCGCAAGAACGGCCCCTTCCAGGCCATCAACTGTGCGGCCCTCCCCCTGCCCCTGCTCGAGAGCGAGCTCTTCGGCCACGTCAAGGGTGCGTTTACCGGCGCGACCAGAGACCGCCCCGGAAACATCGAGACCGCCGAAGGGGGGACGCTCTTCCTTGACGAGATCGGGGAGATTCCTCTGGAGACCCAGTCGAAACTCCTCCGCTTCCTTCAGGAGTATGAGTATCAGCGGGTCGGCGACTCCACCATACGGGTCGCCGACGTCCGCATCATCGCCGCAACCAACAGGGACCTGAAGCAGGAAATCGTCGTGGGGAATTTCCGGGAAGACCTCTATTACCGGATCCGCGTCATCCCGGTCGAGGTGCCCTCGCTGAGGGACCGCAGTGAGGATATCCTGCTGCTTGCTGTCTCCCTCCTCGAATCTCTGGGAAAAAAACGGGGGCGCCCTGGACTGAGGTTCGCGCCGGACACCATGGAGCTGCTCATGGCCTACCGCTGGCCCGGGAACGTCCGGGAGCTCATCAACACCCTGGAGTACTCCCTCGCCATGGCGCCGACGGAGACGATCCAGCCCGCGGATCTGCCTCGTGAGGTCCGGGAGACGGAGGCCGGCTACCCGGCCATCTCCTTCAACCCGCATCTATTACTGGATCACCGTGGAGAAGGGGAAGAAGAACATATCCGCCGGGTCCTTGACGAGACCGGATGGAACAAGGCCAAGGCCGCCCGCCTCCTCAAGATGCACAGGGTCACACTCTACCGGAAGATGGAACGATACGGCATCACACCGAAGGACGGCCTCAGGTGAGCTCGACGAGCCGCTCGTAGACCTTGTCCACATGGCGCACCACGCCGTCCTTGCGCTTGACGTGCACCTTCACGTTGGTCCACTGCTGGGCCACCCTTCCCTCAGGTGAGATGAGCACCGTCGAGCGGATGACCCCCTCGAACTCACGCCCGTAGTTCTTCTTGATCCCAATGGCACCGTATGCGGACATCACCTCCCGGCCCGGGTCCGCCAGCAGGCGGATCCCAAGGGTGTGCCGGGTGATGAAGTTGACATGGGATGCCGGGGAATCGGGACTCACCCCTATCACCACAGCCCCCCTGGACGCAAACGTCTCCGCCATGGCGGTGAAATCCACCGCTTCCTTGGTACACCCCGAGGTGTTGTCCCTCGGGTAGAAATAGAGTACCACCCACTTCCCCCGGAAATCCTCCAGGGAGACAGGGCGTCCCATCTGATCGGGCAACGTGAATGCAGGGGCGGAATCACCGGTGTTCAGCATCGCGCGCCCCTATTGCTCTTCGCCTTCGACGACGCCGAACTCAGCCTCGATGTTGGCATAGAAGTCGATCACCTTGCGGACGTACTCCCGCTTGTCCTTGTACGGACCGGGGAAGAAGGACCTCTTGAACCCGTAGATGACGAAGTGCCGGAGCTCCCGTGGGGTAATATTGAAGGTGTTCACGGCCTTCTCGATCTCGTCGGAGACCGTGGTCATGGAGACGGTCCGGTTGTCGGTGCAGAAGGAGACCGACAGCTTCGCATCACGCATCCTGGAGAAAGAGTGGTCCTTGAGCTCCTTGAGCATGGGGTTGGTCTGGAGGTTGGAGGTGAGACACACCTCGATGGTGATCCGCCTGTCGGCGATGAAACTGATGAGGCTGTTGATGAACGCCTGCCGGTCCGAAATGTTCGGGTCCTGGATCATATCGGGCTCGAACAGGTAGTAGCCGTGACCAATCCGATCGGCGTGGCAGTCGGTGATGGCCTGGAAGATGGACTCGGGGCCGTAGGCCTCTCCTGCGTGGACGGTCTTCTTCAGGAAGTTCTTGTGGGCCAGGGCGAAGGCCTCTATATGGTCGTCCGCGGGGAACCCGTCCTCGGCACCCGCGAGATCCAGCCCGACGATGGGGAGCCCGAACTCGTCCCGCGCCTTGACCGCCGAACGGACCAGCTCCTCGGACGCAAGGGAGAAGATGGTGCGGCGATCCCTGTGGGAGAGCACGCGCAGCATA
>QKIM01000402.1 GCA_003249585.1 Deltaproteobacteria bacterium | reverse complement strand
CTCACGGCGCTGTGTCCCATGGTGGAGATCCGCCGCAGGGCCGAGGTGTTCTTCAAGGGGCGCTATCTGCCCTATCCCTTCCAGTCCCACCTGGGATACCTGGACGAAGTCGATCGCGACTGGTGCCGGCGCACCCTCCCCTCGTCCCCCGCCGATGGGGGCGGGAGCTTCGAGGCGGTGCTGCTGGCCCGGTTCGGCGAGGCCGTGTACAGGCTCTTCCTGGAGCCCTACAACGCCAGGATCTGGGGCGTCCATCCACGGAAGATGGCGGGGGACTACGCCATGAAGTATCTGCCCGCTCCGGATCTCGAGGCCATGCGCCGCTCCCTGGACCGTACGGACCACGAGACCCTGGGGTACAACCAGACCTTCCTCTATCCCGAGCGGGGCGGCATGGGCGCTCTTGCCCTGGCCCTGGCCCGGTCCCTCCCCGCCGGTGTGCTCCGGTCAGATACCGGCATCGTGGCCATCGACCACCGCGCAAAGGTGGCCCGGGACGCCGCGGGGGCCGAGGTCCGCTACGAGCACCTGGTCTACACGGGGCCCCTCCCCGAGCTGCCCCTGGCCGCGCCTCCCCCTCGGGTGCGCGATGCCCTCCGGGCCCTGAAGGGGCGCCACGTGCAGTTCCTGGATCTCGGGGTGGCGCCCGCCGTCACCCGGGACTTCCACTGGTGCTATGTGCCCGCACACGAGATCCCCTTCTACCGCGTGGGCTGCTACTCCGCCGGCGTCCCCTCCATGGCCCCCCCGGGGAGCTCCTCGCTGTACCTCGAGTTCGCGGGGGACAGGCGCTTCGAGACCACCCAGGAGGCCCTGCAGGCGGCCTGGAAGGGGCTCGAGGCCATGGGCCTGGTCACGACAGCCCACAGGGCCGAGGTGGCCGCCCTGCGCGAGATCCGGCACGCCTACGCCATCCCCGACGCCGCTTACGACGGCGCGCGGGAGATCCTTTTCCTGTTTTGCCGGGAACATGGTATACACCTCGAGGGCCGGTTCGGTCGCTGGTGCTACTCCTCCATGGGGGAGGACATGGCCCGGGCGATCCGGCTGGCGGGAGCGTTGTCCTGAATGCGCTTTTCGGTCGTCATCCCCATCTACAACGAAGCCGAGATCCTCGAGGAGGCCGTGGAGCGCCTTCGGACCAGCCTGCTGTCGGCCTTCCCCGACGACCCCTTCGAGATCCTGCTTGTGGAGAACGGCTCCACGGACGGCACCGACACCCTGGCCGACGCGCTGGGGGAGCGGCTGCCCGGGGTGCGGGCCCTGCACTGCCCGGTCCCCGACTACGGCCACGCGCTGCGCATGGGGATCGCCGAGGCCCGCGGGGAGTACGTGGTGGGCGAGGAGATCGACCTGTGCGACATCTCCTTTTATGAGCGCGCCTTCGCCCTCCTGGACAACCACCCGGTGGACATGGTCATCGGCTCCAAGGCCCTCCCCGGGAGCGGTGACGAGCGCCCCCTGATCCGCCGCGCCGCCACGCGGACCATCAACCTCCTGCTGCGCTGGATCCTGGGCTTTCAGGGCACCGACACCCACGGCCTCAAGGTGTTCCGGCGCGAGGCGCTCCTCCCCGTGGCCGAGGCGTGCGTCATCGGCCGCGACCTCTTCGCGTCGGAGTTCGTCATCCGGGCCGAGCGGGCCGACCTGGCCATCGTCGAGGTCCCCATCTCCCTTCGGGAGAAGCGCCCCCCGGCCATCAACCTCTTCCGCCGCGTCCCCCAGGTCCTCCGCGGCCTCGTCACCCTCCGCCGAACCCTCGGCCCCTCCCCAAAACGATAGAACCCACCAACGGGAATTTCATACGGGCAGGACGAGTCCTGCCGCCAGAATCAGCCCCGGATCTTCGTACGGGCAGGACGAGTCCTGCCGCCAGAATCAGCCCCGGATCTTCGTACGGGCAGGACGTGTCCTGCCCCCCGGGGCGTGCCGTGGCACGCCCGTACGAAATGCAGCAGACTCAGGGCGCGGGGGCGAGGCAGAGGGCCTGGGTGGGGGAGGCGGGTTCGGTGCCCAAAGGGGAGATAGGGTGTATTGTGGCGGCTCACTTCTTTGGGCTTGAAAAATTAACATCCCATGTTAATAAACAAAGGTGGAGTTGTCGTGGAGATCTATTTTTCATCGAAGCAACTACAGAAAAAATGCAATAAGCAGCAAGAGATGGTGCGTGCCTTCGGTTCACGGATGGCAAAAAAATTGCAGCAGAGGCTTATGGAATTGCGCGCAGCAGCGAGCCTTCATGAGATTTCTCACCTTCCTCCGCCAAGATTGCACGAGCTTTCGGGAAATCGTGCCGGGCAATTCTCCGTCGATCTGGTGCATCCCTATAGATTGTTGTTCATAGTCGCCAATGACCCGGTTCCCTGGATGCCAGATGGAACCATAGAACGCGAGCGTGTCACCAAGATCGAGATAGTGGAAATCGAAGACACGCACTGAAGAGGCGTCATGATGAGGAAAGCAGAAAAAAAATACGGTTTCGAGCCGGAATATGCCGTAGCGCCCGGCGAAACATTGAAAGAGGTGCTGGAGAGTCTGGGGATGAGTCAGAAGGAGCTTGCGCTGCGTACATTGCTGACTCCGCAGACAATCAACCGCATCATTATGGGGACCCAGCCCATCACCCATACAACGGCGATTCGTCTGGAGATGGCGACGGGAGTGGTCGCATCGCTGTGGAACAGTTTGGAGAGTCAGTATCGGGAGCTCCTCGCCCGGATGGCCGAGCAGGAACGGATCTCCGAAGAGAAACAGTGGCTGGAGCAGCTCCCTGTGAAAGAGATGCAGCAGCGGGGACTCCTGCCAATGCCGGCAACAGATGAAGAGTTGACCCGTACGGCCCTGGCGTTTTTCGGCTGCTCCGACGTGAGATCCTATCAGGGGCTATGGACTGCACCTGACGTTGCGGCCCGTCGTTCAGCCTGTTTCGAGACGGATATCGGCGCTGCGGCTGCGTGGATCCGATCAGGGGAGAAAATGGCCCATGAAATGGATTGTGCGTCCTTCAGCAAATCCGGACTGCGTTCACTGCTCCCCCGGATTCGTTCCTGTACAGTGGGGGAGATCGAAAAGGCAATACACGAAATTCAAAGGCTGCTGGCCACTGCAGGGGTTGCCATGGTGATTGCCGAACCGTTCCGAAAGGTTCCCTGGAATGGAGCGACGCGATGGATCATCCCTCAAAAGAAGGTCATGGTGCTCCTGAGTCTCCGGGGAAAGGCGGAAGATATTTTCTGGTTCAGCCTCTTCCATGAAATTGGGCATGTCCTGCACGATGAGCGGACAAGATTGTTCATCAATTCGGGGCATGACAAGGATGAGGTTGAGACAAGGGCTGATGCCTTTGCCGCC
>QKIM01000453.1 GCA_003249585.1 Deltaproteobacteria bacterium | reverse complement strand
GGGGTGGCTTACTGGAAGTCTCCACGATTGGCTGGCGATAGACACCGAGACCGGAGGGTTCTCCTGGTGGGAGGACGACCTCAGGCTGGTCCAAATTGGGGATGCCGACGCTGGCTGGGCCATTCCTTGGGCGCAATGGGGAGGTATAGCCAAGCAAGCCATCGAGACCTATCAAGGACCGATGGTGATGCACAACTCGAAGTTTGACCTCCATTTCTTGGAACACAGCGGGGTCAAGGTCCCACGGCATCTCCTGCACGACACCATGCCGATGGTGGGGCTACTGGAGCCATCCCTCCCGAAGGGACTCAAACCAGCCAGCACGAGACACGTCGCTCAAGGATCCCGATCGGGTGACCGCCTCCTCCAGTCGGTGATGGACAAGTTCAACTGGTCCTGGGCCACCATCCCCGTTGACGTCACCGAGTACTGGTCTTACGCAGCCCTTGACGTTGTCATGACCGCCCGCCTAGCTCGAAAGATCTACCCCAGTCTCCAGAAGCAACCCATGTTCCAGGCGTACCCCTATGAGGTGGCTGTGGCTCAGGTCCTCTGCGACATGGAGACCAGGGGGCTGACTGTGGACGAGGAACATGTCTATCGGAAGATCGATGACCTGACCATGGAGGAAGAGAACCTCCGAAAGTTCTTCAAGGAGGACCTCGACATCACCAACCCCCTGTCCGATCGCCAGGTCCTTGCCTGGTTCGAGAAGATGGGATATCAGTTCACCAAGCTGACTGCGAAGGGAAACCTCTCCCTCGACAAGGAGGTCCTCGAAGAGATCATGGATCGCAGACCCGAGTTAGCCGAGATAGCCAAGTCTGTGCTGAAGGTGAGGAACTATCACAAGATCCGAGGGACCTACTTTGAAGCCTTCCTGGAGCTTATGGATGACCAGGACCGGATCCACACCTCCATCAATCCCATGGGAGCGATCACCGGTCGAATGTCCTCGGAGAATCCCAACCTCCAGAACGTCCCTTCCAGGGCCCTGGTTTCAAACTGATCTCGGCTGACTTCGACCAGATCGAGTACCGGATCATGGTGAGTCGGGCCGGTGAGAGTCGGCTCATTGAGGCCATCAGACAGGGGAGGGACCTCCATACCTACATGACGTCGGTTGTGTATGGGAAGCCCGAGACGGAGGTCCACCCCGCTGAGAGGACCCTCATGAAAAACGCAACATTTGCATTCTTGTACGGGGCCGGAGATGTCAAGTTCGCCGGGATGGCCAAGATAGGTGTGAACGAGGCCAAGGAATTCCGAGCACTCTACGCCAGGGAGTTTCCCCACATCGATGAGTACGCCAGAACCGTCGAACACATCGCTCGACAAGAGGGACACATCATCACCGAGTACCTGGGCAGGAAGCAGGAGCTAGAGACCAACGACGAGGCGTACAAGCTCCTGAATTACGTCACTCAGGGAGAGGCAGGCGACGTCTTGAAGAAGAAGCTCGTGGAGCTTTCCCAGACGGAGATCGGCCAGTACATGGCCCTCCCGATTCACGACGAGATCCTGTTTGAGGTCCCCGAGGAAGAGGTACCGATGGCGCTGGACATCATCAAGCAAGCCATGCCAGAAATGGACTACTACCAGGTCCCGCTGACCGTGGGGTCTGAAGTCCTCAACAGTTGGGGAGATAAGTACTAATGATCGTTGCACTCGACCCAGGGAAAGAAACCGGATGGGCACGCCTGAGCGTCGGATATGACACGTTCGCCAGCGGCCAGTTGCCCTGGTACGACGCCCTCTACTTCATCCATGAAACCCTCAAGCAGGGCTTCAAGCCGATCATCGTCTGCGAGGACTTCATCTATACCCGTGAGACGCTGAAGAAATCCAGGCAGGTCTGGAGCACCGAAGGGATCGGAGTGCTCAGGTTTCTCACCCATCAGTACGAGTGTGAGTTCATCCTTCAGACGCCCAGCGCAGCCAAATCATTCGCCACCAACACCAAGCTGAAGAAGATTGGTTGGTACAAACCAGGGAAAGACCACGCCAACGACGCTGCACGCCACCTGATGGTCTATGCAGTGGGTCACGGTCTCATCCCCGTTCACGCATTCAAGGAGGACCATGCCGATAGCAGAGATTGACCAGGGAAGAATCTACATCTGGTCTGAGATCCACGACAGAGATCGAATAAGGATGATCCCAGGGTCCAACTGGGACACCGAGAGAAAGCAGTGGCACGTTCCCCTCTCCTGGGGATCATGTCAGGTGATGAGGGGGATATTTCAACAGGACCTCTCTCTCGGTCCAGAGCTAAAGCAGTGGGCCACGGAGCACAAGTCCTACATCGTGGACCCAGCGATAGCTCTACGCCCCTCACTTGAGGTGCCCGAGATGATGGCCTCAGAGCCGAAGCTCTATCCGTTTCAGAGGGTCGGGGTGAAGTTCCTGAGCACCGTTCAGCGTGGGCTGCTGGCTGATGACATGGGGTCAGGAAAGACGATCCAGATCATAAGGGCGCTCGCTCACCTCGGAAGACATAAGGTCCTCGTGGTCTGCCCCAACTCGATGAAGTACACCTGGAAGGATGAGTTCCAGACCTGGGCACCTGGTTACTCCGTTTCGGTGATCGACGGCTCAGCCGCCAGACGCCGCAAAGCTATCGAGGAGGAAGCAGACGTCTACATCATCAACTGGGAGAGCCTGAGGCTTCACACGAGATTGGCTCCCTACGGATCCATGGCGCTCACCGAAGCTGAGAAGAAGTCCAAGGAGTTGAACGCCATCGAGTGGGACGCCGTGGTGGCCGATGAGGGCCATCGTGCCAAGGACCCGAAGAGCAAGCAGACGAGAGCGCTGTGGGCCGTCTCCGATGGAGTAGAGACAAAGTTCGCTGCAACCGGTACTCCGATCGAGTCCCACCCTGGTGAGCTATGGAGCGTGATGCGGTTCGTCTCGCCGGAGAACTTCCCAGGGAAAACGAAGTATGTCGATCGTTACTGCAATCAGGTCTATAACCACTTCGGAGGGATGGACATCACGGGGCTGCGCGCTGACACCGCTGAAGAGTTCCACCGGATCGTGGACCCACTGATGCTGCGAAGGCCGAAAGACATGATCCTTCCCCAACTCCCTGAGAAGGTGGAGACTGTGCGCTATGTGCCCTTCTCGGGGCAGCAGGAGAAGTCCTACAAGCAGATGCAGAAGACGATGATCGCTGAGCTAAAGGGCGGTGACGTAGCCTTTGCGCTCAACCCCCTCCAGCAGTTCATCCGGCTATCCCAATTCGCCTCAGCATCAGCGGAGCTTGACGACAACGGGGACGTTCGGCTCTCGATGCCGTCTAACAAGGTGGATGCCTTCCTGGAGATCATGGAGGAATCGGGGAGCGAGCAGGTGGTTGGGTTCGCTGAGTCCCGCCAACTGATCGAGCTAGCCGGTCTTCAACTAGAGAAGCTCGGGATCCCCTTTGGGTACATCACGGGCAAGGTAACGCCGGACCAGAGGGCGGCAGCGGTCAGGGACTTCCAGGACGGAAGGCTCCGAGTAATGCTCTGCACGAGCGCTGGTGCTGAGGGGATAACACTCCACTCGGCCAGGATCCTGGTGTTCCTGCAAAGGTTCTGGTCCTCGATCAAAAATCAACAAGCCTCAGATCGGATCCACAGGATCGGGCAGGAACGAGGCGTGGAGATCATCACCCTTGCCACACTTGATACCGTGGATGAGCACCGTGAACTGGTCCTCAACGACAAGGGATTGGCGCTCCAGGAAGTCCTCAAGGATGACGAGGTACGCTCGGAAATGCTGAAGTGGGGTACTAAGTCACGCTAGGCCGTGATACGATTAGGGCCAATGGTTAATCAGATCACCTTCGTCAAGGGGGTCCGTATCGACCAGAAGAAGCTTCGAGATTTCTTGAAGACGATCGACTGGGACGAGTACGAGATCACCGAAGGACCGGACAAGGGGAAGTGGAAGTCGCCGGTCAATGGTGACATCTTCGA
The DNA here is from genome assembly GCA_003249585.1 of Deltaproteobacteria bacterium. Classification (GTDB taxonomy): domain Bacteria; phylum Myxococcota_A; class Polyangia; order HGW-17; family HGW-17; genus SZUA-580. The sequence continues at coordinate 379 of QKIM01000453.1, read as the reverse complement.
AACCAAAGCTCAGATGTATGGGCAACTGGGAGCCTATCTGCGGACGCCCGCCCCTAAGGATCCAAGGGAGCCGACCAGGGCGGGGTACGTCCGTGCTATTCGCAGGGGTCTTGAACCCACCAAGGAACAGAGAGAAGCCCATCGACGCTATGCGCGAGAGCATCGACGTAAGAAGCGATCCAATCTGATGGAGTCCTCTGGCATCGACGGTGATGGCCATCCCACAGAGCAAGTCAAGATCCCTGCGATGTCTTGGGACTAGGATTCTTGTGTTATGGCAGGACCTAGTTACGCATCCAAATCGAGCGCCTACCCTCAAGAGAACATGGCCACGGCTGCTGACGTACCAGAACCTGAGGTAAAGCCAGCAGAGGCTGAC
>QKIM01000448.1 GCA_003249585.1 Deltaproteobacteria bacterium | reverse complement strand
GCCGACCTCGGGCTCGCGGGTGATGTTGCGGATGGCGTTGATGGCGATCTGGGCAGAGGCCTCGTCGGCCGAGACCACCGTGACGAGACCGGAGTCCTCCACGTCGATCTTGGCGCCGCTCTCTTCAGCCAGCCCGCGAATGACCTTCCCTCCGGGTCCGATCACGTCGCGGATCTTGTCGGGATTGATGTTGAGGGTGTAGATCCTGGGCGCCTGGGGCGGCAGCTCGGTTCTTGGGGCGGTCATGCACTCGGCCATCTTGCCGAGGATGTGCAGCCGGCCCTCGCGGGCCTGGTACAGGGCCTTGCTCATGATGTCGCGGGAGAGGCCCTCGATCTTGATGTCCATCTGGACGGCCGTGATGCCCGTGGAGGTGCCGGCGACCTTGAAGTCCATGTCGCCCAGGTGATCCTCGTCGCCGAGGATGTCCGTGAGGATGGCGACGTCGGCGCCTTCCTTGATCAGGCCCATGGCGATGCCGGCCACGGGGGCTTTGATGGGGACGCCGCTGTCCATGAGCGCCAGCGTGGAGCCGCACACCGTGGCCATGGAGGAGGATCCGTTGGACTCGGTGATCTCGCTGACGATACGGATGACGTAGGGGAACTCCGCCTTGGAGGGGAGCACCTTCTCGATGGCGCGGTAGGCCAGGTGGCCGTGCCCGATCTCGCGACGGCCGGGTCCGCGCACCATGCGGGCCTCACCCACGGAGAAGGGGGGGAAGTTGTAGTGGAGGATGAAGTTGCGGAACTCCTCGCCCGTGAGGAGGTCCATCTTCTGGTTGTCCTGACCGAAGCCCAGGGTCGCTACGACGATGGCCTGGGTCTCGCCGCGGGTGAAGAGGGCGGAGCCGTGGGTCATGGGGAGGATCCCCACCTCGGACTCGATGGGCCGCACCGTGGTGGTGTTGCGCTTGTCGAGGCGCTCGTTCTTGAGGATCCAGGAGCGGACCATGTGGTACTTCATGTCCCCGATGAATTCCTTGATCTCGCCGTCACGGCCTGGATACTCCTCGGCCAGGGCCGCGCAGGTCTCTGCGGTCACCTGGTCGATGGCGGCGTAGCGGGGGAGCTTCTCCACCTTGGAGAGGGCGCGGACCAGAGGCTCGCGGGCGATCTCCTGGACGCGATCCTTGAGGGCGGAGTCCACGGTAATGACGGGATCGGGGCGCTTCTCGCGGCCCACCATCTCGCGGATGCGGTGCTGCAGCTGGATGAGGGGCTGGACGGCGTCCTGGCCGAAGAAGAGGGCCTCGAGGAGGGTCTCCTCGTCCAGGTTGTTGAGCTCTCCCTCGACCATGACGATGGCGTCGGCGGAGGCCACGAGGCTGATGTCCATGTCGGACTTGGCGATCTCCTCGTTGGTGGGGAAGGCGATGAGCTGGCCGTCGACGCGGGCGATCTGCACGCCGGCGATGGGGCCGTGGAAGGGGATGTCCGAGATGTGGAGCGCGGCGGAGGCGCCGATCTGGGCCAGGGCGGAGGTGGGGTTCTCCTTGTCGTGGGAGAGGACCGTGGCCATGATCTGGGTCTCGAAGTTCCAGCCCTCGGGGAAGAGGGGGCGGATGGGCCGGTCGATCATGCGGGAGTTGAGGATCTCGCCTTCGCTCAGGCGTCCTTCACGCTTGAAGTAGTTGCCGGGGATCTTGCCGGCGGCGTAGGACTTCTCGACGTAGTCCACGGTGAGGGGGAGGAACCCGCCCTCGCCCCGGGGGGTCTTGGAGGATACGGCGGTGACGAGGACGACGGAGTCCCCGAGGCGGACCAGGACGGCGCCATCGGCCTGCTTGGCGATTTTGCCTGTCTCGATGGTGATCTTGCGACCATTGATTTCAACGGATTCTTTGATATGCATCATTTCTCCTTGGGAGGTCGGAGCCAGGTCCGCGGCAGGCCCTTTGCACAACCAGCCCCGGGGGCGTGCTGTGCAAACGACTTGCCGGAAACACGAGCTCCATATTAGGCCGCCTGTGGCGGCGGGTTGAGGGGCGTGAGCCCCGGGTTTCCCGTGCCCGGACGGGCCGGGGGACCACGGAGGCGCCCCTCGGGGCGCCTCCGATGATCGACGTTACCGTCTGAGGCCGAGGGACTTGATGATTCTGGCGTAGCGGTCGAAGTTCTTGGACTTGAGGTAGTCCAGGAGGCGACGGCGACGGCCGACGAGCATGAGGAGGCCGCGACGGCTGTGGAAGTCTTTCTTGTGGGTCTTGAAGTGTTCGGTCAGGTGGCGGATGCGCTCGCTCAGCAGCGCGATCTGGACCTCGGGGGAACCGGTGTCGCCCTCGTGCTGGGCAAATTTATCCATAATCTCTTTTTTCTTACTCGTTGACATTCCCATGATGAATTTTCTCCTGATGATGGTGGGGGTCACTATTTGAAATGGAATTATCCAGATACTGTTGAACGTGCATGGGGAAGACCTTCACCGGCTGGACCTCAGGGCCGACGGGCTCGCCGATGGCGAGGAGCCGGTCGTCGGGGTCGAGGAAGGCCAGGGGCCGCCCCTCGGGGAACGATTCCCCGGGGATGGTGACGCGCTTGCCCTGGAAGAGCTGGAGGGCGATGTCCCGGTCGACCACGATCTGGGCCATGAAACTGAGGGCCGCCGAGGGTCGGACCATGATGGACTCCACGTCGGCCTCGTCCATGTCCAGGATGTCGCTCAGGGAGACGGCGGTCTTCAGATCGAAGGGACCGCTGCGGGTGCGCTCGAGGGCCGTGACGTGAGCCGTGGAGCCCAGCGCCTCGGCGATGTCCAGCGCCAGCTGCCGCACGTAGGTGCCCTTGGAGCAGGTGACATCCAGAGTGATGAAGGGGGCCTCGAAGGCGACGAGGTCCAAAGAGTAGATATTGATCCAGCGGGGCTGCCGCTCGACCTCTTCGCCCTTCGCTGCGCTCTTGTACAGGGGCTGCCCCTTCACCTTGACGGCGGAGAACATGGGCGGCACCTGCTGCTGCTCCCCCAGGAAGACCTTGATGTTTCGGCAGATGTCCTCGTCGCACAGCGGGGGCACGTAGCGCGTCTCGATGACCTCGCCCTCGGCGTCGAGGGTCGCGGTGTACTCGCCGAGCTTCATGGTGAAGCGGTAGGACTTGTCCCGGTCGATCATATAGGGGGCCAGCTTGGTGCCCTCGTTGATGAGCAGCGGGAGGACCCCAGTGGCCAGCGGATCGAGGGTGCCGCCGTGGCCGACCTTCCACTTGAAGCGCCTGCGGACCTTCGCCACGACGTCATGAGAGCTCAAACCACGAGGCTTGTGAACGATGAGGAGGCCAGAGGGGGGGATCATTGGGCCTCCAGCGTGCGCTCGACGGCGGCAAAGACCTGCTCCATGGCGTCACGGGCCGAGGAGGCC
>QKIM01000106.1 GCA_003249585.1 Deltaproteobacteria bacterium | reverse complement strand
GCCTTCGGGGGAATCACCTGCACGTCCCTTGGATATTATGGTGGAACCCTCGCCTGTAACGCGGACTGCACCCTCGACTTCAGTGACTGCATTGCAGAAGGGGAGTGCGGGGACGGCGTGATCCAGTCGGACCACGGAGAGGTCTGCGAGTACAACACGACCTTCACCCAGACCTGCCAGGACAGGGGCTACTGGGAGGGAGACCTGGCCTGCGCCTCCTGCCGCCTGGATCTCGAGGGGTGCTCGGATCCGGTGAGCATCCACAACGCGGGCGCCCATCACATCGCCGCAATCACCGAGGATGGAAAGACCTTCTGCTGGGGGGACAACTATGCCGGGCAGTGTGGGGGATGGACGGATCCCTACTCTCAGCCCAACCACATTCCGAGCTCCGTGGCGTTCTCCACCATCCGTACGGGGTTTGGGGTGACCTGTGGCCTGACCACCGTCGGGAAGGCCTACTGCTGGGGCAATGGCAACGACTGTCAACTGGGCAACGGCGGCACCGCCGACCTGCGCACCCCCACCGCCGTGAGCGCTTCCACCCGGTACCGGGATCTGGCCTCCGGCATCGATACCACCTGCGCCATCTCCACGACCGGGCTGATCTACTGCTGGGGCGACTCGGACGATGGCGAGCTCGGGACGGGAGCCCAGACCGCCCGTTCCTGCGTGCCCACCCTGGCCGTCAACCCCGCGGGGGTCAACTTCGTGCGGATCGCCATGTCCTATATGCACACATGCGCCCTGGACGATCAGGGACGCGCCTGGTGCTGGGGCGAAAACTTCAGGAGCCAGACGGGCACGGGCATCGTAGAGGACCACGTCCTCGTCCCCACCATGACCGTGATGCCCGAGGGGGTCTCCTTCCAGGATATCTGCGCGGCCGACTTCCATTCCTGCGCCCTCGACACGGAGGGTAGCATCTGGTGCTGGGGAAGATACATGATGACTTCGTTCTACGAGTACGGGTTCAGCTCCGGCACTCCCGTCCGGCTGGATACGGGCACGACGACCTTCTCCAAAATCCGGTGCTCGGGCGAGAACAACTGCGCCCTCGACGCCTCCGGGCATCTGTGGTGCTGGGGAGAGAACGATGACGGCGAGGTGGGCAACGGGACATACACGAGGCAGCCCACGCCCATCCGGATCGGGACCAGGACCTACACCGACATCGCCGTCGGGATCCAGTTCGCCTGCGCCCTGGATTCCTCTGGATACCCCTGGTGCTGGGGCTCCTCCCAGCCCGGCGGATACTCCCTGACCCCCGCCGCCACCTGTCTCCCCGAGACATGGTGAAGCACGACGGAAACGCAGCTCCAGCGCAAGCTTCTGATACCGCAAAAGGGTTCAGAATCGGACACTTTGGGGGCAGTTTCACACTGGACAGATAATTGCATAATGGGTACACTGTCTTCATTGCACGGAGGTTCACCATGAAAAGGGTGTATGTGTGGCTCTCTCTCAGTTTGATCCTCTGGCTCGGGTGTTCGTCATCCCACTCCCACGACGAGAGCATGTACTCCTCGAGGAATTACGAGTGCACGGTCCCCACGGCACCGACCACCTCGGCCACCTCCGTCGTCGTGGGGGACGGCACCCTGGCGTCCTGCACCGAGAGCGCGCTCCGGAGCGCGCTGGAGTCCGCGGCCCATGTGACCTTCGATTGCGGCCAGGAGGCGACCATCGCCGTCACCGAGCCGCTCCTGCTCCTCAATGGCACCCTCCTCGACGGCCAGGGCACCATCATCCTCGACGGCGGGAACCAGACCCGCATCCTCGAGGTCGAGTACTACGCCACGGTCGCCATCAAGGGCATCACCTTCCGAAACGGCGCCATGCTGGAGGTCCCCGAAGGGGGGAACGACAACGCGGGGGCCATCTACGGCCGGGACCGCAACACCATCTACATCGAGGAGTGCCGCTTCTACGACAACTACGCCGCGGGCTCCAACGGACACGGAGGGGGCGCCATCTACCCGCTCATGGGGCACCTCACCGTGGTGAACAGTGAATTCCGGGGCAACCGCTCCACCATCGGCGGTGCGATCCACTCCATGCTCACCGATCTCACCCTGGTCAATTGCCGGTTCGAGGACAATGTGGCCGACGAACACGGGGGAGCGGTGTTCACCGACGGCGCCTACATCCCGCCCGGCTCCAGTCTGGGCAGCGGCGGCCACAACCAGCTGTGCGGGTGCACCTTCACGGGGAACTCCGCAGGGTCCAGCGCCGGCGCGGGCTTCCTTTACGCCTACCGGAACCCCGACGCGCACCAGCGCGACACTTTGCTCGTGGAGGAGTGCGAATTCAGGGACAACGTGGTCACGGGCCTGGGCGAGGACAACTACGGGCAGGGCGGCGCCATCATCATCGCCGCCGACGCGCAGGTCCGGTCGAGCCTGTTCGCGGGCAACTCGGCCTCCAAGGGCGGAGCCATGGTGATCTGGCAGGGGCCCGTGGAGATGCGGAACTCGACCTTCGTCGCCAACGAGGGTCCGGCCGACGGCGGGGCCGTGGTGGGCTGGGGCAGCAGCAACGATGAGGTCTCGGTCCTCAACTGCACCTTCGCCGACAACCGGGGCAACTACGGGGGCGCCCTCTCCCTGACGGGCTACGACATGGTGAGCGTGCGAAACACCATCCTGGCCCGCAACGGGTCAGAGGGGAACTGGACCCGAAACTGCTCCACCGCGCTCGATGGCTCCAACAACCTCGTGTATCCCGCTCAGGACAACGACGTCTGCGGCGATGGCTTCACCGTCGCCGACCCCCTCCTGGAGACCGGGCTCGAGGACGGCGCCGTGTCCCTCGGCTTCTCCGCCGAGAGCCCCGCCCAGGGCGCAGGGGTCGACTGCCCCGATGAGGACCAGCTCGGCCAGTCGCGTCCCGAGCAGGGCTGTGATCTGGGCGCGGTCGAGGTGCCCTGAGGCCCCCTGACGGTTCAGGGCCTCCAGCCGCGCCCAGGTGCGGAGCCTCCTGTTTCCTGTTGTATAACTTCCATATTTAATCGATTATACGGTGAATCAGCGTTCAAGTCGGGTATGGAGTCGTTCAGACCTGGTCTTGAAAAGGTCGGGCCGCCCTGGCCAACGTCATGAAATACGAAATTATCCTGCGGAATGAATATGTTGAAATACGCACTCATGAGGACAGCGACCTGGAGGTCTTTCGAACCTACCTGCGGGAAACGCTGAGCCACCCCAGGTGGCAGCCGGGGTTCCCCATCCTCATCGATCATACGGACCTCGACGCCAGCCACCTCTCCGTCGAGTCCATGAGGGCGCTCGCCGAGATGATCCGTGGCATGCGGGCAGACTTCGGCCCCTGCCACATGGCCATCGTGGTCCCCGGCGACC
>QKIM01000136.1 GCA_003249585.1 Deltaproteobacteria bacterium | reverse complement strand
AGCGCATCGAGAAGTTCAACAAACAGCTGGTTGACGCGCTCTCCCAGCTCTCCGCAGCCTTCAAGGCCGGTCTCACGCTCCAGCAGGGCATGGAGTCCATCTCCAAGGAGGTCCCCAACCCGCTGGGTCAGGAGCTGGGGCTCACGGTCAAGGAGATCAAGCTCGGCCTCCCCGTTGAAGAAGCCCTGGAGAACCTCAACGAGCGCGTGGGCAGCCAGGACCTCGATCTGGTGGTCACCGCCACCAACGTCTCCCGCAAGCTGGGCGGCAACATGGCCGAGATGTTCGAGATCATCGCGGCCACCATCCGTGAGCGGTTCCGCCTCGAGGGCAAGATCAAGGCCCTCACCTCCCAGGGCAAGATGCAGGCGTGGGTCGTCGGCCTCATGCCCTTCTTCCTCGGGATCGTGCTCAACGTCATGCGGCCGGACCTCATGGGGCCCTTTTTGGCATCCAATTTCGGGAAAATAACCATCGCCATCATCGTCGTCATGGAAGCCATGGGGATCTGGTGGATTTACAAAATCGTGGACATTGACGTGTAACAATGGACAACTCCGTACTGCTCTTCGTTGCAACAGGCTGCGCCCTCGCGGCGGTGTTTCTGTTCATCATCGGCATCTATCCCGCCCAGCTCATGGAGCAGGCCTCCGAGGAGTCTGGCGGCAAGAACGTGCTGCAAGCGGCCAAGAACATCATCATCCGCAAGATGGGGACAGCACAGTCCCGATTCATCACCGACAGCTACCGTGAGAAGATGAAATGGAAATTCATCGCCATGGGCAAGGATGACATGCAGGTGGAGGACTTCATCGTCTACCAGGAGTTCGCCGCCGTCTTCTTCACGCTCTTTTTGCTCGTGGTGCTCAACTTCTTCAAGGTGCGCCTGGCCTATTCCGTCTTCGGCGCCGTCATCGGCTTCGTCTACCCCTTCATGTGGATCAACGACCAGATCAAGAAGCGCCAGAAGAAGATCGTCCGCTCCCTCCCCTACGCCCTCGACCTTTTGACCCTCTCCGTGGAGGCCGGGCTCGACTTCGGCGCCGCCATCCAGACGGTCATCGACAAGGCCCAGGGAGGCCCCCTGGTCGACGAGTTCTCCCTCATGCTCTCTGAGATCCGCATGGGCCGCACGCGCGAAGAGTCCATGCGCAACATGTCCAAGAGAATCCAGGTGCCCGCGGTCTCAGCTTTTGTGACAAACCTCATCCAGGCGGATAGAATGGGCACCTCGCTTGGTAAGATCCTGCGCATCCAGTCCACCCAGATGCGCATCGAACGTACGCAGCTGGCGGAGAAAAAGGCCAACGAGGCTCCGGTGAAGATGCTCTTCCCTCTCGTTGCCTGCATTTTCCCGACAGTCTTCATGGTGCTCTTCGGGCCCATCGTGTACACAATGATGAGTGGAGGAGCGACCTAAATATGGCCACAACCCGGCGTCAATCCAGTAGAAATCGCGGCGCACGCGGCGCCAGGGGCCGAGGGAAAGGCCCCGAGGGATTCATCCTCAGTATCCAGGACGGCCGCCACCGGGGCGAGGAATACCACTTCGAGACCGAGGCGACCATCGGTCGCACCGACGAAAACTCCATCGTCCTCATCGACGACTCCATCTCCCGCAACCACTGTCGCGTCTGGGGCAAGCGCGGCGTCTTCCTGGTGGAGGACACCGGCTCATCCAACGGAACGCGGCTCAACGGGAAGGTCCTCACGGAGCCCGAGGTCCTCAAGGACGGCGACTACATCACCCCCGGCGTGGTCAACATCATGTTCCAGAACCTGGACATCGACGCCGCGGGAGAGGTGACCTCCGTCATCAACCTCACGGAAAAACAGAAGGAGAACCTTGACTTCGAGACCCCAGACGTCTCCATTCGTGAGCAGTTCGAGAAGGTGTGGGCCACCCCCAAGGGCAAGGTCGCCGTGGTGGCGGTGTGCGGGATCGTCCTGCTGCTGTTTTACATGGCGATGTCCAAGATCATCGGCTCCGGCCCCTCCAAACGGCGGGTGATCCCCGATCAATCCAACGCCATCGTGGAGTACCGCGAGAACAACTGGGAGTCCTTCCTCTCCAACAGTTTCGGTCACTGCGGCGCCTGTGTCCCCTCCCACAACTCGGCCGTGAAGATCTCCTTCAACATCCCCATCGCCAACACGCGCGCGGTCCTCACCTACGCCGCGGGCATGATCGAGAAGGACAAGGAGGTCGAGATCCTGCTCAACGGCAAGCGGATCCAGTACGCCGAGTGGGCTCCTCCCACGCGCCCCAAATACAACTATATGATCGATGTGTACACGGCGGCCAAGAAGAACCCCAAGATCGAGCTGAAGGTCGGAGAGAACATCCTGGAGTTCCGCAACCTCTACAACTCCTCCGATCGCCTCAAGAAGGGCAACCCCGTGGAGTGGTGGATCGTCTTCTATGTACGCATCAAGACCACGGCCCTCCCCAAGTCGAACATCCCCGAGGCGGAGAAGAACTACTCCAACGCCAAGCAGGCCTTCGAAAACAGGGAGCTCAACCCCAACAACTACCGGAACGCCATGGACAAGTTCTTCCGCGTCATCGATCTGCTCGAGCTCGCCAAGCTCGAAGATCCCGCAATGGCCCGGTTCAATGCCATGTACAAAGACTCCGTCCGCACCATCAATATCCTGAACCGGGAGCTCGACAGCTACTTCCGTAACTGTCGTGCCACCATCATAGAAGCAAGCAGATTTACCGACGAGAAACAGAAAAAGGCAGCCATCCACAAGCTCAGAGAAGAGTTGAAGCGTTTCCCCGAAGGGGATCTGCGCAAGAAGAAGCTCGATCTCGACATCAAGGACACACTGCTCTAGTTTTTGGCATTTGGAGTGAGGTACGCTATGGCCAACGGCGGCACAATTCTCGAAGTAATTGAAGGAAATGATACTGGTAAGAAATATCCCCTGGGTAGAAATCCCACGGTCATCGGGCGCGGCGCAGACTGTGGCTTCATTCTGTCCGATCTTACCTGTTCAAGACGTCATTTTCAGATTCTCCCCTCGGCCGAGGGATACATCCTCAAGGATCTCGGCAGCGGGAACGGGACGAAAATCAACGGAGTAAAAGTGAAAGAGCGCCTCCTCGAGGATGGCGACGTCATCACCTCCGGAAAGACCAAGATGCGCTATGTCGATCCCACACGGCGCATGGCGCAGGCCCGGGGCATGCAGGCACCGGCCGGGATGCCTCCCGGCGCCCCCGGCGGTCCTCCTCCCGGCGCCCCTGGCGGTCCTCCTCCCGGTGGCCCTGGCGGCCCTCCCGGTGGGCGTCCCCAGCGGAAACCGACCATGTATCAGAATCAGTGGGGCGGTCCCGGTGGACCTCCTCCCGGTGC
>QKIM01000590.1 GCA_003249585.1 Deltaproteobacteria bacterium | reverse complement strand
ATTCCTCGGCCCCGCGTCCCACCTGATAGCAGTGTGCGCAGCGCAGGTTGCACCGCTCCGTCAGGTGCCATTGAACGAAAAACTCTTGTTCCACGGCCGCTCCGTGCAAGGGGACGGTGGCCTGGGACACATTCACCAGGGCACCTCGGCATTGCGGAGAACTCAGGCCTGCGGACCCGGGGGAGCGAGGTCTAACCGTCTCGTTGCCGGACCGGCAACCTTAGCTCTTTCAGCTCTTTCACTTGTGGCAGCGCCTCGTCGGCGCCTGCTCGGAGGCCTTCTTCAGATTCCGCCAAAAAGCGGCTTCCCGTTCCAGGGTCTTTGGATCGAGGACCTTGCGCATCGTGGGGCCCTCCTCTGTGGATGGCGTGGTTGAACATCCGGGTCCGCAGAACTCGGTCCTCCGCAGGTCAGGCGGTGAGTCAACTGCGGATATCGGCGATGTCAAGCTGCGCCTGGATCGGCATTGCCGATACCACGGCGCGCTCGAGGCAGGGCGCAGCCGACACCCCTTTGCGGCGGCAACGCAGACTGTGAGTAATTATTGCGTTTCTAGCGAGAAACCCGTCAGCCCGGTACGCCGTTGGCCCACTTGCGCGCGCCTTCGTAAAGCGAACGGATAAATTTCCGGGCCAGTTAGTTCGTGCCGCCTGAACCGGGGAAGGCGCCGACGGGCTTTGGCTGCCGTCAAACCGCCCCGCCCAAGAACAGAGGCGCCCCCCATTTCCACGCCACACAGCGCCTTGCCGGTATTCCGGTCGGGGGATAAGTCCCCACCCCTGTGCGTCAGAGAGATTGGGGCGAGGTGGGGAGCCTGGTCACGGGTACCTCCAACCAGGATGCCTCGCCCTGATCGGCGCGGATCAGCCCAGTTGCTCTCCCAAATAGACCTGGAGCCCCATCTGCTGGATCTGCTCCTGTTGGGCTTCAATCCAGTCGATGTGTTCCTCCTCGTCGCGGAGGATGGCCTCGAGAAGCTCCTTGGTGCCGTTGTCTCCCGCGTCTGCCGCCGCCCGAATGGACTCGTTGTATTTTTGGACGGCGTCACTCTCGGCCGCCCAGTCCTTCTCGTGGATGCCCTTGACGTCGGCGCCGATATCTAGCTTGCCCAAGTGATTCACAATCGGCTGCCCTTCCAGGAAGAGAATGCGTTCGATGAGTTTCTCGGCATGACGCATTTCCTGGATCGAGCGCTTCTTGATGGTCTCCGTCAGCTTCTCATACCGCCAGTTCTCACACATCTCAGCGTGCAGGAAGTACTGGTTGATGGCTGCCAGTTCCTCGGCCAGACGCGCGTTCAAGTGCTCAATCACCTTTGGATTGCCTTTCATCGGAGCCTCCTCATTGCGTTGGGGGTAGCGCCGTGATTCTGGTCACGACAGGAGGGCCTCCCCCCACGTGGGGCAGGTCACGGGCCGAGAGGGTACTCCCGCGCGCAGCGAGGGCAAGGCGACGCGGCGTTGGGAATGGAAGTGGACCTTTCGGGACGGGAGGCTGGCATGGTGGTCTGGCTGCGCTGAGGAGGGCTCCTGACGCTTGAAGCGCAAGCGTCAGGAGCGCCTGATTGCCCTCGCTGGACGGCAGGGTTAGGTTTTTGAGGGGGAGGTCGAAGTGGCTGCCTGGGGCGGAGAAAGCGAGAGCAAACTATGCCCGTCTATGAATATCGGTGTGAGGCATGTGAGCACGTGTTTGAGAAATTGTTGCTCCAGGGAACCGAACCCTCCGCTTGTCCCCGGTGTGGAGGAGAGGTCCGCAAACTGTTTTCCACATTTAGCTATCAGCCGGCAGAGGAAGCTTGCGCCGATCTCCCGAAGGGCGAGCAGCGGGAGTTCTGCACGGAGTGTCGGCGCAGCGGGGGCGCTTGTCCGCTGAGTGCCTGACTTGGCACTAGGGACGGTACGTGGACCGGTGACTGAGTCGCCGCTGATTTGAGGGTACCGCACAAAGAGTTCGGTGAAGGCATTTGTGCAGGGTGACTGTGCCAAACAAGGAGAAGAGGACCATGAAGAAAGTATGGGTCGACGAGGAATGTATCGCTTGTGGAGCCTGTGTGGAGGTGTGCCCCGAGGTCTTCAAACTGGAGGGAGAATTTGCGGAGGTCAAAGAGGGCGCCGACCTCGCCAACGAGCGGATCACCGAGGCCGCCGAGGCCTGCCCCGTTCAGGCGATCCACTACGAATAATGCCCGGGAAGGGGGCTAAGGTGGATCAGTGTCCAGGCCAACCAGCCGGACCGGATCCTGTAGAGAAGCGGTGCTGAAATCCCTGGTTTCTGGGAGACGTTTCAGGACACGCCGAAGGCAGCCTTAGCGATGGGGTCGCCTTCATCGTTCACAGACCGAGAAGGTCGAGGGGGCTGACCACCGGCCCGACAGACCAGTCGCGAAAAGGGGACGAGTTGATGAGACGCCGTGGGGTGTGTCATCAACCTCCCAGCCGACGGGTTCTTGATACTGGCCCTCTCTGAGGGGCTTCTCTTTGCCCTGAGATCCCGGGGTTTCTTGGAATGCCCCCGCGTGAACGCCCGATGGGGGCACCCACGCGAAGGGGCGGAAGCGTCTCACTCCCGCCCCGCCCATCTTCCATGTTGGCCTGCACTCGCGATTCCTCCCGCACGACCAACGATGCTTACACACCCGCACGAACCTCGTTGATTTCGTCGGCGACCAGCCCATGCGCCTCGCGGTGTACGTTGGCCGCCGCCTCCTTGTTCGGCGCCTCAACCAGACAAAAGACCTTTCCGCTCGGTTCGTCGAACCAGTACTGCTTGTAATCCACACCGTACTTGCCCTGCACTTCCAAATCACGCGCATGCGCGTGTTCCACACCTTCTTTCGTCAAACCTTCCACGCGATGGTGAACATCCATATAGAGCGCCATGTTCCTTCTCCTCTATCTACGAGTTCAACTACGAGAGGAACGTAATGCCGATCAACGAGAGACGCTAGATACCAACAGGAGTATTTTTTTCGCGCCACAATTGGCGACTTGCGGTCGTATGTGTGTAACCTCGCCGTCATCGTAACAGGGTGAACTCACACCTCGATCCAGGTTGGAACGCCAGTGAACCCAACGAAAGAAAGCTATTCGGGACCCCTGGTTGACGTGTCGCCAACTGATGTTGTCCAAGGGGCTTGCAAAATCTGAATCATTCATTGAAACGGTCCCGGAAGAATCGTGTGGTAAGGGCCAGACGAGCGAAAACCTCAGAGTCTACTTCCTCCGCAGCGGTCAACAGCGGCCCCGGCCGCTCTGATTCGACGACGCCGTTCACGTCCCCGGCGGATGCCTCCTTCCGTCGCACCATTTGGATAGATTTTAGAGCCACTAGGCTCACGGGGGGCTCGCAGTCTTCCCTTAGCCGA
>QKIM01000235.1 GCA_003249585.1 Deltaproteobacteria bacterium | reverse complement strand
TGCACAGGAGGGGAAACGCCTCCTCACCTTCCCCGAGAATCAGGTGGTGGGCCGCTTGTTCCAGCAGCCCGGGGTTGTCAGGCGAAAGTTCCGGGCCACCCAGGACCAGGATGGTCCGGGGCGCGGCCACCCTGAGGTACCTGGCCAGGGCCGTCAGCGCCTGGCGGTTCCAGATATAGACGCTGAGGCCGATGATGCGGGGGGCGTGCGCCAGTAGCCGCTCGGCCATCTGGTCCGTCCTGTCCGCCGAGGTGAACTCCAGAAAGGTCGTACGGGACCTCAGAGATCCCATGTTGGCGAAAATGCTCCTGATGCCGTGGGCGCAGTGGGAATACTTTGCGTTGATGGTCGCGAGAACGATGTCCATGGGGCCTTTGCACTGGGGGGTTGATTTGTAGCCCCGATTCAATACAATGCCACCCATGTCAAAATCTGTCATCACCCTTTTTGTTTCGCTTGTTCTGCTGGGCTGGTCTGTTCCAGTCCATGGCCAGATTATCAATGTGCAAAGCTACATGTTCCAGAAGAAATCCCAGGGATTTCACTGGACCGTGGCTGGCGCCGGAGACTACAGGCGTGGCACTGTCGAGTACACGAAATACAACATTTCCTCGGCGGCCACGGCAAACCTCGGGCGTCACACGGTGCTCCTCTTCGGCGGATATGAGTTTGCCGAGAATCGCGGCGTGGACTATATCAATACTCATCTGGAGCACTTCAGGTACCGGTTCAGGCTCAACTCATGGCTCTATGTAGAGGCATTCCTCCAGCACGAGTACAACGAGTTCAAACGCCTGACCCTGAGGGCCATTGGCGGGGCAGGGCCCTCGATCAGCGTGCCGCTGTCCAAGAAGGTGCAGCTCGTGGCGGGGTCGAGCTACATGTATGAGGTCAACGAGTACTCCAACAGTGGAGGCGGGGTCGTCTATGGTGACAGCGGGGAGAGCCCGCGATTCAACCGGTGGAACAATTACATGATGCTGCACTCCACCGTACGCAAGGGTGTGCGCATTATCGGATCCGCCTATTACCAGCCTGATATCCTGGATTTCGGTAATTTCCTCTTCCTCGCCGAACTGAGCATCGAGGTCGATCTCAACAAGTGGCTGAAGATTTCCCTTACGGGCTCTGTTGCGCACAACAGTGAGCCCCCCGAGACCATCGAGAAGACGGACACCCGCGTCATCGGCGCCATCGGCTTCGATCTCGACCCCTTTCTCAAGTGACGAGATCTCTGCACGTCGTTGCAGGCCAAAGTCCCTTGAAGTGTGATGATTTGTCCTGAGTACCAAAGGGGAGCGGTGAACTTTCGTTCACACGTTCTCCCCGGAAGCGTACAGAATGAATGATGAAAATGAGCCTGAAAACCTGCAGGAAGGCTTTTTTTCATTGAAATATCAATGCCGGGCGAACTTGTTTTTTTGTGGCTTGCCTGCCGGTACCAATGTTGCATAATAAAGACAGCACGGAGGCCATCATGAAAAAATTCTTCTTCTCCCTCTCTCTTGTGTGTCTGATTGGCTACTCACTGCCCGCCGCGGCGCAGATCATCATCATCGAGCCTGGCTGTGACCCCTACAACCCATGTCAGCCACCTCCAGCTCCTCGGTATGTGAGACCAGTGGCCCCACGCTACAGCGCTCCTCCCGTTGCCCGTCCCGTCGCTCCCGCGGCCATCGTGCCCACTGCTCCCGCAGGGCTTGGTCAAACCTCAGGCATCCCCTTCAGGCACTGGAGCCTCGGCCTCTTCTGGTCCGTCGGCGGTGACGATGAAAGCGGCATGGAGGGCGGTGGTGTCTACCTGCAGTATATGTTCGGACCCCACTGGGGGATCGAGGGGTCCCTCGAGGGGCTGGTCGCCTCCTCTGTGGACTCCTACGAATATCGGGACATCTTCCGCGCGTCCCTCTCCGCCCTCTGGTATCCGACGGGGCTGAAGATGGAGGGCGTCAGTTTCTATCTCAAGGCCGGCATCGTCTCCCAGACCGTGAGCCGGTACAGCGACGGATATGACACCGTTTACAACGATCAATATTACAACGACGTCTATTACGACGACACGACGAGCGGGTCCAGTCTCCAGTTCGGTGGCGGGCTCCACTGGCGCATGCTCGACGGCTTCCTGAGCTTCGGGCTGGAGGCAATGATCGTGGGCGCCCCTGACAACGGCGACGAATACGATTCCACGGGCTCGGCCTCCTTCAACCTGCGCTTCATGTCGGCTGTCCACTTCTAGTCCCTGTCAGAATTTTTTCACGCTTACCAAAGAGAAGACGGGGGGATAATCAGTCCCATGGGAAGGTGTAGGCCGTCAGACCCTGTTCTCTGCGCATGGTGTCGAGCTGGCCGCGGAGGTTGGCGTTTACCGGCGCCCCCTTGTCCCTGCGCTCCAGCCAGGCGAGGTGTTCCTTTTCGCCGGCGGTGTAAATGCGATCATGCCCCGGAGCTGTCTGTGAAGAGCGGAGGCTGCGCAGAATTCCACCGGCGATGGTCTTGAAGAGGGCCGGATCAATGAAGTGCGCGATGTCGATGGCGATGAAGAAGTGCCCGAGGTGGTAGGGGACCTTCTTTTCCCCGTCGAAACCGAGCAACTCCTTGAGTGAGGATCCGTTCTGAAGGGCGGCCGAGAGGATCTCCACAAAGGTCGCGTACCCATACCCCTTGTGACCACCTGTGATTTCACCCTGGCCCCCCAGCGGTACGAGGGCGGCCGTTCCCTTGACCAGATCCTTGAGGATCTGCTCAGTGTCGGTCCGGTACTGTCCAGAGGCGTCGATGACCCACCCCTCGGGGATGGGCTTCTCTGCCCGCTGATACACTTCGATCTTGCCTCGCTGGCTTACAGAGGTCGCGGCATCGAGAGTAAAGGGGAAAGGCTCATCCGTCGGGCATCCCAGGGCCAGAGGGTTGGTCCCCAGCATGTTCTCCACCCCGAAGGTCGGCGCGATGGATGGTCGGGCGTTGGTGCCGGTGATCCCAATCATGTTCGCACTCGTGGCCATGGTGAGATAATATCCGCAAATGCCGTAATGAGTGGAGTTGCGAACGGCGACCATTCCCAGACCGTGCTCCCGGGCCTTGTCGATGGCCATCTGCATGGAGCGGCTGGCGATGACGTGGCCCATGCCGTCGTGACCGTCAATGACCGCCGTACCGCCCTCGTCACGGACGACCTCAAAGTCGGTGATCGGGCTTTGGATGCCGTCCCGAATACGGTCATAGTAAATGGTCTTCATTCTCCCGATCCCGTGGGAGTCGATCCCTCGCTTGTCGGAGGTGATGAGGACATCGGCGCAGACGGCGGCCTCTTCGGCAGGGACGCCAACCCCAACAAAAACATCACGCATGAACTGTTCCAAAATATCAAAGGGTA
>QKIM01000545.1 GCA_003249585.1 Deltaproteobacteria bacterium | reverse complement strand
GAGGTGGAGCCGCCCCTGAACCCCGGCTCCGTCCACGGCGCTGACCAGCCGTCCGCAGAAGGCGTGCTGCGTCAGCGAGGGGAGGAGCCCGGCGAAGGCGTCCACGTTCTCTTCCACGATGGCCACGGGAGAGGAGGGTTCGAGGGTCTCCACGGTGTAACTGAAGTGCCCATCGAGCCCGTAGTGGTGGTCCTGGGAGGAGCCCGTGGCCTGATACCAGTCATATCCGACGGTGGTGACGAGGTCGGCCCCCAGGGCATAGGTGTCCGCCAGCTCGAGCACCAGGGGCTCGTCGTCGGAGGCGAAGGGCGTGTAGTCGAAGACCGTGTTCATGTACTCGGCCTCGGAGTGATAATCGATCTGCAGCAGGGCCGGCCTGAGGAGTCCCTGCAGCGCCATGGCACGGGTCTCTTTCTGGGAGAGGGGTTCCTGGGTCTGGCCGCTCTCCCAGCCAAAGCCGTAGTCGCGGTTGAGGTCCATGTCGAGATCGTTGAACCGTGTGTCCGAGCGATACCCCTCGGGGTTGACCACGGGGATGATATGGAAGCGGAAGGTGGAGAGCCAGGCGCGGCCCTGGTTGGAGACCGCCCACTCGAGGAGGCCGAAGGCGATCTCCGTGGAGATCCGCTCGTTGCCGTGGTGCGCCCCGGTGATGCGGATGAGGGGGAGATCGGCGCTGTCGGTGCCGGCCACCAGGATCGCCCGGATGGGGAGTCCCTGGGCAGTAAACCCTATGGTCTCCACGGACGCGACATCCTCGGAACCGGCCACGATGGACATGATGCGCTCTCCGACGGTGTCCCACGTGCCGTAGGTACTGGCGATCTTCACGTGCACCGGGGCGACGGGCTCCACCGTGTATCCCTGGGCCTTGAGCAGCGAGAGGGTCTCCCGGGGGGCCGTCACCCGGACCTTGCAACCGGAGACGGATGTCACCGCGTGGGCGGGAGCGTTGAACCGCTTGAGGAGCGCAACACCGGCATCGGTGCGTTGCCAGCCGGCGGGGCAGCCGGCGGGAGAAATCCACGCGTCACCAGACTCCGCCAGGGCGGAACGGGCCGGGATCATGGTCAGGAAGAGGGCGAGAAGAAGGTGTTTCATGGGGACTCCCGGGAAACCGCAGACCTCCATGGTCCACGGCCCCACTTTTCTTTATCTTCCATGAAACACTCTTTGTTCAACAGAAAAAATGCCCTGGGGGCTTCATTGGGGCCCTGCAGCAGGTCCCGAATCCTCTAGGGGGCGGTCATTGCCGGACACTCAAGGGGCTCCACGGAGACCATGGCGGCGACCCTGGGGTCAACGGGAACCTCCAGCAGGGAATGCCGGATCACCTGGTAGCGGTTGCCTCGGGGGACAGCGCGGGAACCGGGCCCGGAGACCTTCAGGAGCTCCAGCCGGCGGGTCAGGGCCCGGGCCTTGTCGCCACCTGCCCCGGCCAGCTCCATCTGCACCCGCCGGATCTCCTCCTCGCGCCTGGTGTTCGTCACCATGGACGCGAGCGGCTCGCCGGGTCTGCCCTTGAGCTCCAGGGTGACCGTGAGGACCTCCTCGAAGAGGCCCTTCGAGGAAAGGACGACGGATCCGCCCTGGGTGAACCGGGTGCCGCTGTGCCCCGCCGGGTCGCTCCAGAGCAGGAGCCCCGGGGCATCGGGGAGGGCCGCCACGGCCAGGAGAAACCTGCGGGACCCCGAGACCACACCCACGAGCAGCCGCACGCGGTCGTCCTTCAGGCGCCGCCGGACCCGCTGCTGGTGGGTGATCCGGGCGACATGGGTGGACAGGGTCCCCTCGTCATAGGAGGCGATGAGGATCCCTGAGGCGTTCATGATCAGCTCACCCTGATGGCCGCGCACCCCCAGGGGTCGGACCACCCTCGGACAGCGCGCCAGGGGCCACTGGAGGCCATCGTGGGAACCGGGGAAGAGCACCGTCTTGTCGTTTCCCTTCAGCGCGTCGCAGAGGAGTTCCGCCCGGCGGGCCTTCTGGGCGGTCGTAGCGGGCTCATGGGCCGTACCCGCGACGTTGCCGTCCCCCACGATCACCAGATCCGCCGGGGTCGACCTCAGGAAGGTCACCAGGGGCGCGAGCCCCCCCTTCTTCGAACAGGGATTTCCCTGGAGTCGACCGCGTCCGGCGGCGACGAAGTGCAGGGTGACGGAGCTCACGGCCGGGTCCGTGGACCCGACGGAGCCCCGGGAGCGGCATCCGAAGGCCGCCATCCCCACCAGCCACAGGAGGATCAGACGCCCCACAGGGACTCCACCCAGGGAGCGCTCAGGACGATCTCGCTCCAGGTCTCGAAGGGCTGGTCGCCGATCAGGGCGCGCACCTCGGTGAAGGAGGTGAAGGCCCCAGTGAGCACCGACTCCTCGGTGGAGGAGAGATCGATGTCGGCAGGGAGATCAAGGAGCAGCACGACGCCCAGATGGACGCTCCCCACCTCGTTGGTGTCGTCGTTGAGGAGCCCCAGGGGAACCAGCGGCGCCGTCCCCGTGTACCCCACCTCCTCGGCCAGCTCACGCCGACCGCCAGCGGTGATGAACCCGTACCCCTTCTCCTCTACATCACCCTCTTCGGGGTTGATGTGCCCTCCCACGCCGATGCTGTGCAGGTTGTGCAGCCTCGCCTCGCCACCCCCCTTGAGACGCTTGAAGAGAAAGACCTCGGGGCCGCGCCTGATGACCACGTAGGGGATGATCTGCTTGAGGTCGGGGTCGTGTTCGGCGTGGGCCCGCTCCACGAAGAACCCCTTCTCCAGCGAAGGCACCAGCAGCTGCCCGTCCACCTCAGCCAGTCCGCACTCGGGGATGAGGTGAGCCACACCGGCTCTTTTGACGACAAAGACGAATTCCATCACAGGTTCTCCTCACCGAGGCCCTCGAGGACCTCTCTGAATTCCACGGGCAGGGGGACCGCCCGGCGGGTCTCCCCGCTCACGAAGACGAGCTTGGCCTCGAGGCAGGCGCTGCGGAGCCCGTCGGCACCCCGGAGCTCCTGGTGGAGGGTGAAGCTCTTGTGGCCGATGGCGCCCACGCGGGTGGCGACGAGGATCTCATCGCCCATGCGCAGCTCACGCTCGTAGGTGATCCCCATCCACACCGCCGCCGGTGAGAGGCCCCGCGCGATGTACCCCATGAGGTCGACGTCCGCGCGGCGGGCCCAGTCCCAGCGGGCCCACTCGAAATATTCCAGGAAACGGGCGTTGTTCACGTGTCCGAACATGTCGAGGTGGGTTGACTGGACGGTGGTCTGGAACATGGGCGTGCCTCGGACGGGGTGGTTCACCCGCGCGGGTACCTTACTCTATTGGAACTGAAGTGCAAAGGGGGAAAAGGGAAGAGGGGGGCGGCGACTATTTGCCGAAGGGAGGCAGACAGTATTTGG
>QKIM01000012.1 GCA_003249585.1 Deltaproteobacteria bacterium | reverse complement strand
GTCGTCGCAGGCGGAGAGGATGAAGAGCCAGGCGAGGGCGAGCAAGGGGGAGCGGGTGTGCATGGGGACCTCCTGTGCCCGCCAGCCTACCATATTTTTTCGGGGAAGGGCAGGGTGTCAGCGACGGTGGTAGCCGTTGTTCGTGAGCGTGTAGCGGGGCAGGGAGTTGGTGCTCTCGACGGTGAGCCAGCCGCGTCGCAGCGCATAGTCGATGCCCTGTCCGAAGGCCTCGGTGTCGGTCTGTCGATCATCGAATTCCGAGGCGAGGGACATGATGGGCAGGGTCTCGCCGGGCTCCTTCTGGAAGGAGTGGACGGCGATGGACATGAGGTCGCGGGCGGACTGTTCCGGCGTGAGTTTCAATGGCATCCGATACTCCCTGGTGCTCCTCGCGGAGCGGTTGAAAAATATCAAAGGGGTACGTCCCGTGGAGATCCTATGTCACCGAAATTGCAGGTAAATTACGGGTGGCCTTGGGTGCTCGGTCTTGTCGGGAACGGGGATCATTACCGGGAATCAGGGACCGTTTCAAGGGGCAATTGTGAAAAAAATTGGGGCTCCCTAAAAGCCCTTGAGAGGACTGGATCTTCCCTTGGGGTGATCCCCGGGACCGACGCGATTGGGGTGGTCCGGGCGCCCCCGGGCGTGGTAGAATTGTGGCGGAGGTTGGTCCATGATCCGATTTTTACCGCTTTTGTGTCTCTGTTCGGCCCTCGCCTGCTCGGGATCCCCACGGGAAGAGGGGGGCGCCGGGGCTGGTGAAGCGCCGAAAAAGCCCATGGCCTCGACATTGGATCCCATGGCCCCCGCGCCCGTGACCGCAGAAAAGGGGGCGGCGGCAACGCCCTCACGCAAGGGCCCGGAAAAAGGAGCGATCGGCGAAGAGATCCCATCAATAGATCCCGAGATCGCCGGCCTCATGGGGCAGCAGGCCACGGGGGCAGGGGTGGTCCACGAACGGATCCGATCCGGGAGCAAGGGAACGGCTCCCTTCGCCGGGTTCTCCTGGCCCGCCGGAGGCAAGGGGGGGCAGCGGGCCAGGCTGGTCATGACGCTGACCACCTCGCACAGGCAGGGGGCCATCACCCTCGGCTCCACCCGCAAGGCCCAGATGGCGGGCGAGGTGGTGGTGACCCCCGCTGGCCGGGGCAGGACCGTGGAGTTCAGGATCCTCAAGGTGGACATGAGCGGGAAGATGTTCCAGCTGCGCCAGCTGCCCGGCGCGTCCAGCCCCGTGGATCTGCGCGCCATGCTCATCGCCCGTGAGAAGGAGGTGGCGCCCCTGGCCGGCCTCGCGCGCACCTTCACCTGCGACGGTTCGGGCCGCGTGCTGCGCACCGGGGGATCGGCGCCTGCCTCCATGGAGTGGATCACCGGAGAGATCACCCAGGTCATCGAGGGGGTCCTGCGGCGGCTGATCCTCCCCGTCCCCGACGGGACGCTGGGCGTCGGCGCCTCCTGGAGCGTGACCTCGGGGAAAGGGCCCGGCGCCCTCAGGGTGGACTACGCGCTGGCCTCCCTCGGGCGGGACGGGGCAAAGGTCACCTTCCGCGGCAAGGGGCTCACGGGGCGGCTCACGGGGTGTCCGTCGAGGCTCGCCCTGCGGTTCTCGGTGACGGTCTCGACGCCGCTGTCCACCCCCTCGGGCACGGTCAGCCGGGTGCGCGAGGTGCGCGGCCAACTCAGCCCTGCCGTGGCCGGCCCCCAGGCGGCCTGCTTTCCCGGGATTTCCCCCTCGAAGTGAGTGTTCAGAAGGCGATGGCGTCGGATTTGGGGGGCGCGGACGGTGTCACCGGGGCAGGCTTCACCTCGGGCTTCACAGGGGGAGTCAGGGTGGGCGCGGTGGGGTCCGCCGGCTTGGCCCCGGGCTCCGCGGCCGAAGGCGCCGGCTTCTTGGGGAGGACGGCCCTGGGGATGGAGGAGAAGAGGTGGCTCAGCACCTCCTTGAACTTGAGCTCCTTGGTGCCCTGGGGGATGAAGATCTGGGAGTCCCACACCACCTGCCCCGTGCGGTTGTTGATGAGCACATAGGCGATGTAGTGGCCGGGTTTGCGGAAGAGCGGGGCCAGGGGGGAGAAGCCGTCCAGGATGCCCAGGAAGCGGTTGGAGTTCATGAGCTGCTCGGCCGTGAGGGTGTGGGCATACTGGGGGACGAGGCTGGCCTCGGGGATCTCGTAGGTGACCATGCCGGCGGCGTCGGTCATCATGTTGACGTGGTAGATCAGCCTGAGGGTGCGGGCCGTCACGCGGGCGGTGAGGTTGATGAGCCGCAGCAGCGAGGCGCCGTGCTTGGCGTGGCTGCGGCTGGACCGCCGGGCCAGGTGTCGGGCGACGTTGCCCACGCTGGGGGTCTTGCCGCCGTGGTAGCGCGACCGGGAGCGCCAGGCTCCGTGGGAGCCCGCGTGGCTTCGGGAGCGGGATCCCCAGGAACCGCGCCCCGTCCCCGCCCTGAAGGAGGGCGTGTGGTGGATTCGGGACCGGGAGCTGCCGCTGCGCAGGGAGCGGCTGCCCCTGGAGGAGCTCCTGCCGCTGCGGCTCTTGCCGCTGCTGCCCTTGCCGCCGGAGAGGGCCGCGGCGATCACGGCCACGAACACGGCCACGAGGACCACGGCGACCACGACGCCGATGACCTGGGCCACGGTCTTGCCGGTGGTGTTGGTTTCCATGCGCACGGTGTGCCAAGAGGCGATGTACAAGGAGAGCTCGCTCTCGGGGACCAGCGCCGCCAGCGCGCCCGGCGCCACGAAGTGCTTGAGGGGCTTGTCGTTGGGGTCCTTGGCGAAAAAGGCCAGGGCGCTCATGACGCGGGCCATCTGCTTCTCGGTGATCAGCCTCCGGCTGCCCCCCTCGGAGTCGATGACCGTGCCGTTCCAGGTCACGCGGCGGTTGACGTTGAACTTCGAGCGCTCGAGGTACTCAGGGAGAGCCTCGGCCATGGCCTCGCCCGTGGTCTCCGCGGTGGACCAGAGGGTGGCGAGCTCATTCTGGGAGGATCTCCCCTTGAAGGAGACGCGGACATCCGTGGGGAGCAGGGCGACGCGATATCCCTGGGGCTGGGCGTAGCCGCTGCGGCGCCAGGCGATGCGCGGGGGCGGCACCGGACGGCTGCAGGCCGCGATGATGAGGATGATCGTGGGAAGGAAGAGGGCGAGTCGTTGCATGGGAACCTCCGTTTCGACGAACCATTGGCGCAAAATCCGTACCAGGAATATGAAAAAAGAGGAAGGACGCAAATCTGGAGTTGCAAGGGCTGAAGATTGCAGCGTTTAACGGTGAGGATCGGGAAGCGCGGGGCGACCCCCCGGTGAGGTGATTTTTCACAGGGTGGCCGGTCGTTCTCGCCGGAGGGAAGGGCAGGGACCCCCCAAGGGGAATCGTGGACGGGCC
>QKIM01000107.1 GCA_003249585.1 Deltaproteobacteria bacterium | reverse complement strand
CTCCCTGGAGGACGCGCTGCGGGGGTTCTCCCGTGCCTACGCGACCTCCAACAACAGCCACAAGGATTTTCTCAACCTCCCCCTGCGCGCGAGTGCGCCGGTTTTGGTATCCCAGGCCTTCGAGGGCCCGGTGGCCATCGTTTTCGGCCGGGAGCGAACGGGACTCACCCGGGAAGAGTATGAGTTGACGGACGGGATCCTGACGGTTCCCACGGCGGTGACCCAACCGTCGCTCAACCTCGCCATGGCCGTCACCCTCATCCTCCATGAGCTCCATTCGGCCAGGATCACTGCGTCCCCGGGACCTCCCGGAGTGGTCCAGGATGCCGAGGCCGTGTCCGATCTGGTCGATCACTTTGGGCGGGTCATCGTACAGTCCGGATATTCGTCATCCGATGAGGAGAGTGTTCTGAGGTCTATGCGAAGCGCCTTTCGTCATGCCATCGCCACGTCAGAGGCTACTCCCAAAGAGTTGCGCATCATCCACAAGGCACTCCACGAGGTAGAGAACGGGTTTCGTCACAGATTTACCCGTCGTAGTAATGATATTCCTACTTGAGCCGCAAGGGACACCTCGCAATCCCGACGATGAAGACGCCCCAAACCCTCGACTCTAGCGGAATGCGAACACTTCAAAGCAGTCGATTACCGTTGACACCCAAAATCATTGGGCTACATTCTCCTCACCCGGCGCGGCCTCCCGTCGCCACAGACAACTCCCCTCCGATCCGAGGCAAGTCCTGCTTCCGAACGGAATGTATGAGGGTGGGATGTTCTTCATCATTCTCTTGACCATGATCCTGATCCTGGTGGCGCTCGGCAGCGCCGAGTACCTGCTGCACAAGCACTATCTGAAGAAGATCCGCATTCGCGTGCACGTCAACGGGACGCGCGGCAAGTCCTCGGTGACCCGGCTCATCGCGGCGGCTCTTCGTGAAGGAGGGATCAAGGCTTTCGCCAAGACCACAGGCACGCTGCCGAGAGTCATCACGGACAAAGCCATCGAGTACCCCGTCTTCCGCCCCATCGGCGCCAACATCATCGAGCAGCTGCGCATCGTAGCCTTTGTGGCCAGAAACGGCGCAGACGCGCTGGTCATCGAGTGCATGGCACTGCAGCCCCACCTGCAATCACTCACGGAGTTGAAGATGATCCGGTCCACGCACGGGGTCATCACCAACGCCCGCCCGGATCATCTCGACGTCATGGGCCCCACCGAGCAGGACGTGGCGCTGGCGCTTCTGGGATCGACGCCGGTAAACTCCCGCCTTTATACCGCCGAGCGTGATTATGTCGGGCTGTTCCGGGAGGCATGCGAGGACCGGAATTCCAGCCTGGAGCTCGTGACGGCCGAGGACGTCCGCGAGGTCTCCGACGACGACATGGAAGGGTTTGCCTACGTTGAGCACAAGGAAAACGTGGCCCTGGCGCTGAGGGTCTGCGCGGACTGCGGAGTCCCCCGTGAAGTGGCGCTGGCCGGGATGCGCCGCGTAAAGCCTGACAACGGCGCGATGCTGGATTACGAGATCGACTACTTCGGCCGGCGCCTGGTCTTCATCAACGGGTTCGCCGCCAACGACCCCGAGAGCTCAGAAATCATCTGGAACATGTCCATGGAGCGGCATCCGGATCTCGAGAACCGCATCATGATCCTCAACATGCGGGGGGACCGCCCCGACCGCTCGAGGCAGATCGGCGAAGCGATCCCCGCCTGGCAGAAGGCCTCGCGATACATCGTCATCGGCTCGGGCACCCATGTCCTCATTGAACGCGGTGTGGACGGCGGCATCGAGCCCAACCTCTTCATCAATGCAGAAGGCCTGGACGTGGAGGGGATCTTCGAGACCATCCTCGACAACGCGCAGGAGTCCGTCCTCATCGTGGGCATTGGCAACATCAAGAACGAGGGCCTCGACCTCGTCCGGTATTTCCGCAACCGCTCGAAAATTGGCGGATAGCAGGTGACTATGGGAGCAACACTCACCTTATCCATTGGAATCGGCCTCGTCCTGAGCCTCGTCTTCTCGGAATTTCTGGGCATCGCCGTGGGCGGCATGGTCGTCCCCGGCTACCTGGCGCTGGCACTGGACAAGCCCCTGGCAGTTCTGGCCACCCTGGTGTCGGCCCTCCTGACGTACTTCATTGTCCACGCACTCTCCATGTTCATGATCATCTACGGCCGCCGTCGCACCGTAATCATGATCATCATCGGGTTTCTGTTCGGACACTTCATCAGGACCCTGTCGGCCATGCACACCTTCAGCACCGGGTCGGCACTGAACCTCTCGGTCATCGGCTACATCATCCCTGGCCTCATCGCCATCTGGTTCGACAGGCAGGGGATCATCCAGACCCTCTCGGCGCTGATCGTGTCCACGGTCATGGTACGCCTGCTGCTCATCCTCATCACGGGGGGAGACTACGTGTTATGAAACGGCTCTATTGGAAACCCAACCGCATCCACTGGAACATCCACCTCCTTCTGATGCTGGTCGCCATCATCTGCTTCATTTCCGTGGAGTTCTTCAAAACCACCAACCAGCGCTCCTACCACAAGGAGAAGGTCCAGGCGGCGCACATCATGGCGCAGGCGCTGGACACGCTCAAGAGCTACCGCGTGCGTAACATCGCCCCCATCGACAAGGAGAACGACCCACTGGAGACAGGTCTCGTGGGGCAGTTTCTCTCTCCCGTGACCTCCAGCTCCGTCCCCCTGGACGCCAAGAAGGCCACGATCAACCCCAACTGGGCGGCCGTAATGGTCCATGTCTTCAAGAGAACCAGGCTGCGTCGCGGAGACACGGTCGCCGTGGCCATGTCGGGGTCCTTCCCCGCCATGAACGTAGCTGTGCTTGCCGCGGGTGAGGCGCTGGGACTCAACCTGGTCATCATCTCCTCGGTCTCCTCCTCCACCTGGGGTGCCAACTATTCGAACTTCACCTGGCTGGACATGGAGAAGCTCCTCTATGATCGCAAGATCACCTCCTACCGCTCCGTAGCCGCATCCCTGGGCGGCGTGCGCGACAAGGCCTTCGGCATGAGCCGCCAGGGGAAGAAGGACCTTCGGGATGCCATCGAACGCAACGGCGTCACCTTCATCGATGTGGACGACCGCGAGAGCAACGTGGGCCGACGGATGACCCTCTATCACTCGGCGTCCAAGGGGCAGGAGATCAAAGCTTTCGTCAACGTTGGCGGTGGCACCATCAGCGTGGGCAACCGCCTGGTCAAGATGGCCTTCAGGCCCGGGCTCAACCTCAAGGTTTCCAAGGCCGCCCACAAGGTCGACTCCATGCTCTCTCGGTTCGCCAAAGAGGATGTCCCGGTCATCCACATCAATCAGATCAGGCAGCTGGCCAGACGGTTCAAGATGCCCTACGACATGAAGACCCT
>QKIM01000393.1 GCA_003249585.1 Deltaproteobacteria bacterium | reverse complement strand
CGGGCAACGGTCTTCACAATCCCAAAGAGGTGACTCATGACATGCCGCCGTGATCTGTGTACCGCCCTCATGGCCCTTGGGCTCCTCGCCTTCGCCTGCGACGACGATGGCGGCGGAAACGCCAACAACGTCAACAACACGGCCGGTCCGGGGACGCCCCGGGCCATGATCCACGCGCCGCTGACCGGATTCACGGAAGAACCCTGTACGCTCGACGGCTCCGCCAGCCTCGATCCCGACGGAGACCCCCTCTCCTACACCTGGACCCTGGTCGAGGCCCCCGAAGGATCCTCGACGACCATCTCGGACGCAGCGGCGTCGGCCCCCACCCTCACACCCGATCT
Organism: Deltaproteobacteria bacterium; assembly: GCA_003249585.1. Classification (GTDB taxonomy): domain Bacteria; phylum Myxococcota_A; class Polyangia; order HGW-17; family HGW-17; genus SZUA-580. The sequence continues at coordinate 3,053 of QKIM01000393.1, read as the reverse complement.
CCCCGGGGCCTACCGGGTGACCCTCACGGTCTCGGACGGTTCCCTCACGAGCCCCGCGTACGCCTTCACCCTGACAGCCTTCGAGCGCGGCGGCATCCTCCACGTGGACGCCGCCGCCACGCCCGGCGGAGACGGAACCGAGGCCGCTCCCTTCGATACCATCCAGGCCGCCGTGGACCATGCCGGGGTCGGCGACGCCATCCTCGTGACCGAGGGCACCTACGCGGGGAACGTGGTCCTGCCCGATACGGCTGGGATGCGGCTCCTGGGCGGGTACGCCCCTGGAGACTACGGCTCCAGAGATCCCGGGACGTACATCACGGCCCTCGAGGGCGACGGGACCATGGCCGTGCTCTCCATGGACTTCGGCGGCCAGTACGGCGAGGATCGGCTGGTGATGATCGACGGCTTCACCATCACCGGGGGACTGAGGGGGCTCCGTCTGGAGGACCAGGGCAACGGCGGCACCCTCTTCGCCACGATCTCGGACAACACCATCGAAGACAACGGCGGGCTCGCCACCGCCGGGGACTACGGAGGCGGCATCCTCCTCTCGGGAGCCGTGGCCACGGTCTCGGACAACACCGTGCGCAACAACGACTGCGGCAAGGGGGGCGGCATCGCCGTCTTCCTGCAGGATCCGGACTACGGCCCCATCCTCACGGGCAACCTGGTGGAGGGCAACTCCGGTCACGCCGACCATGGCGGCGGCGTCTATCTCGCCGCCTACCGGGGCACCGTGGGGTTCAACGTCATCCGAGACAACCACATCCTGGAGACCTACGGCTGGGCCGGCGGCCTGATCGTGGACGGCGGCATCTGGGACGGCTACACGGACGTCATCTACGTGGAGCTCTTCTTCAACGTCTACGAGGGCAACAGCGCCCCCTCCTCGGGGAGCGGCCTCTTCATCGACGAGGGGGCCAACGTGCGCATGCGTCACGAGCTGCTGTTCGACAACGTCACCAGCGAGGGCTACTCTGCGGGGGCCGTCTACGTGGACGGAGATCGCGGAACGCTTCGCGCCGTGACCGTCATGGAGCAGTGCACCGTGGCCCACAACACCGGCGGGGAGGGGAGCGTCGGGAGGGGGCTCTTTGTACAGGGCGGGGTGGAGGTCCACGTGCGCAACTCCATCATCTGGGGCAACGCTCTGGACTCCTCGGATCTCTTCGTCGAGGAGGGGTGCACCCTGGAGCTCTCCTACACCCTGCACGGAGGCGTGGTGGAGGGCGACGGAACCTTCGCCGAGGAGGTCAGCCTCGTCACAGATCCGCTCTTCGCCGATCCGGGCTCGGGGGACTTCCATCTGCGCTCCACGGCGGGGCGCTACGACCAGGGCACCTGGGTCACCGACACCGTCCACAGTCCCGCCATCGACGCGGGAGATCCCGAGTCTCCCTTCTCCCGGGAGACGACCCCCAACGGAGGCCGGGCCAACCTGGGCACCCATGGCGACACCGCCGAAGCCTCCCGCGGCCGGTGAACCACTGCGAAGCGGTCCAGGCGCCCGACCCCGCGGGCGGCCGACATGCCTCAGGTCCCCTGCGCGGCCTTCCTGGTGGCATGGGTTGAACACAACGTAAAAATCAGCTATATATGAGAGATCGGCACCCTTCGACACAGGAAAAGGAGTTTTCACCATGACAACCACAGGACCACGTGCGACCACCGCCCTTCTCTTCATGTTGCTCCTCGCCATGCCCCTCGCGGGATGTGACGACGACTCGAACAACAACGGCAACAACAGCACCCAGTGCAGCGCTCCGGAGGATTGCGGAGCGGCCACCTCCTGCCGCTCCTTCACCTGCGACGAGGGCACCTGCGTCACCCATGACGCCACCGCCGGGACCACCTGCACCGAAGCCGGGGGGAACGTCTGCGACGGTGAGGGCGCCTGTGTGGTGGCCCAAAAGGCCCAGGGTGAGGTGTGCTCGACCGGCGACGAGTGCCTGAGCACGTTCTGCGTCGACGGCTTCTGCTGCGACGGTGCCTGTGACGAGGCCTGCGACTCCTGCGGGCTGTCGGGCAGCGAGGGCACCTGCACCCTGGTGTCGCAGGGAGAGGCCGGAGACCCCGGGTGCACCCCCTACGTGTGCGACGGCACCACGGCCGCCTGTCCCGATTCCTGCAGCGACAACGGGGACTGCGTGGACGGCGGATACTGTGACACGGACCGTGGCGAGTGCGTGGCGACCCAAAGGGGCAACGGCGAGAGCTGTGAACGCCCCGACGAGTGCGTCAGCGGCAACTGTGTCGAGGGGGTCTGCTGTGACGGCACCTGCGAAGGCGGCTGTGAATCGTGCCTGGCGACCCGAACCAGCGACGTGGACGGACACTGCAGCCCCGTCATCGCCGACACCGTGTGCAGGGCCGCCGCCGGCCCCTGTGACGCCGCCGAGGTGTGCGACGGGACGGGCACCGAGTGCCCCGAGGATGCCCTGGCCGCGCCGGGCCTGGAGTGCAGGGCAGCGGCCGGAGCCTGCGATACAGCGGAAGTGTGTGACGGTGCCTCCGTGGACTGCCCCGCAGATGCCCTGGCCGCGCCGGGCCTCGAGTGCAGAGCTGCTGCAGGCCCCTGCGATGCGGCCGAAGTGTGTGATGGGGCCTCCGTGGACTGCCCCGCAGACGCGCTCATGGACTCCACCACCGTGTGCCGCGCCGCCGCCGGAGTTTGCGACACTGCTGAATTGTGTGACGGCACCTCCGTGGACTGCCCCGCAGATGCCCTGGCCGCGCCGGGCCTCGAGTGCAGGGCCGCCACCGGTCCCTGCGACATCGCCGAGTCCTGCGACGGTGCCACCAAGACCTGCCCAGCGGACAGCGTCGAACCCTCCACCACCGTGTGCAGGGCCGCCGCCGGCCCCTGCGACATCCCCGAGACCTGCGACGGCGCCACCACCAACTGCCCCGCAGACGCCTTTGAGCCTTCCACCACCGTGTGCAGGCCATCCACAGGGGTCTGTGACATCTCCGAGACCTGTGACGGCGCCTCGGCGACCTGCCCCGCGGACAGCGTCGAACCCTCCACCACCGTGTGCAGGGCCGCCGCC
>QKIM01000098.1 GCA_003249585.1 Deltaproteobacteria bacterium | reverse complement strand
GGTCGCCTCTTTTTCAGCTGCCTTTCGGGCCGTCTTCAGCAGGGAGGGGACCAGGTGTTCCACGATGGCGGGCTGGCGCTCCAGGAACTCGGGGGGGACATCCTGCCAGGGTTCGTCCACGACGCGCTCCCCGAGGGGGACGCCCAGTTGATCCAGGGTGAGCTCTACGGGGGAGGGCGGCAGGAACCGCTGGACCCTCAAGGCGCCCGGAGCCACGGCCTGCAGCAGGAAGACGCAGTCGAGATGCGCGCCGGGGGTGGAGGAGGGGCAGCCCACCACGCTGACGTTGCCCTCGTGGGAGCCCAGGAGGAGGTCCACCGACTCGCTGATCATGGGATGATCGGGGCTCAGGAAGACCGTGGTGTCCCGCTGCAGGGCCCGCTCCCGGTTGAAGGAGGCCAGGCGGCTGTCGCCCTTGAGCCAGGGGAAGGCGGGGTGGAGCCGCGGGCCCGGGGCGAGGCGCCAGGTGTCCAGGGTCAGGGGATCCACATCGACCCCCAGCGCGTCGAAGAGCCGGTGCACCAGCGCCCACAGGTTCTCGTTCCGCTCGGTGGCGGCGATGGCCTCGAGCAGGGCGTGCACCGCCTCGGCGTGGAAGGAGCCCCACTCCAGGAGGCGGTTGCGGCCCTGGTCCTGGATGCGCTGCAGCTCTTCCTGATGCGCGCTGGTCTCTTCCAGGAGGCCCCGCAGCGTCTCCTCGTCGAAGCGCGTCTCCAGGGCGGCCAGCCGGTCGTCAAAGGTCTCCAGCATCATGGACCCGCCGGCCCTCGGGCGTGCGAAGGCGCCCATCCCCTCGTGGTACCACCGCGCCAGCACCTCCTGGGCGGTCCGGGCGACGTAGGGGACATGGATGAAGATCTTCGGCGCCTGGCCGATGCGGTCGAGCCGGCCGATACGCTGCTCCAGGAGCTCCGGATCCCGGGGCAGATCGAAGAGGATCAGGTGGCGGGCCGACTGGAAGTTCCGGCCCTCGCCCCCGATCTCAGAGGTGACCAGGAGGCGGGCCCCATCGGGCTCCGCGAACCAGGCGGCGTTGCGATCCCGCTGGATGAGGGTGAGCCCCTCGTGGAAGACGGCCAGGGGGACGTGACTCGAGCTTCTCAGGAAGGACTCGACCATCTGGGCGGTCTTGAGGGAGGCGCAGATGAGGAGGGCCTTGTCCTCGGAGTGCTCTTCGAGCCACCCAAGCAGCCACGAGAGGCGGGGATCGTCCGCCGCGTTGGTGGTGCCCGCCGCGGTCAGGGGAGTCAGGAGGACCTCCCGCTCCGGAAAACCGGCCACGGCCTGCCGGGTGTTGCGGAAGATCACCCGCCCCGGGCCGAACCGGTCCAGCAGGTCCCGGACGCAGGCGTGCCGCCCTTCTTCCCCCTGCTCGGTGAGCTGGTCGATCCGATCCAGGAGGGCCGGATCCCGGGATTTCCAGTAGGCGCGCTGCGGAGCCGCAAGGGCAAAGGCGGCGTCGGTGTTCAAGAGCCGCGCGGCGACATCCGCCAGCGCCTGGTAGTGCTCGTGGCTGCGTTCATACTCCTCGAAGTCGCTGTATCGCTGGGGATCCAGGAGGTGGAGGCGGGAGAAATGGCTTCGGGCACCCAGCTGTTCGGGGGTCGCCGTGAGCAGAAGGACGTCGGGAATCTTGTGGGCCAAGGCCTGGAGGAGATCACCGGCAGGGCTCCCTTCAGCTATATGATGCGCCTCGTCCACCACCAGCATGTCCCACTGCGCGCTCACGGCCTCCACACCCCGTCGCCGGTTCTCCATGAGAAAGGGGAGGGAGGTGACGACGAAGGCGTCCTCCTCGAAGGGGTTGGCCTGGGGATCCGAGGCCGCCATGGCCTTGCAGTGCGCGGCGTCGACGACCCGGAAGATCATCTGGAAGCGGCGGATCAGTTCCACGAACCACTGGTGCTGCAGAGACTCCGGGACCAGGACCAGGACCCGCTTGACCCTGCCCACCATGAGGGCGTGGTGGAGGATGAGGCAGGCCTCGATGGTCTTGCCAAGCCCCGGCTCGTCGGCCAGCAGGACTCGTGGCCGCTGGCGCCCGATGACCTCCTGGGCAATGGAGAGCTGGTGCCCCAGGAGCTGGATCCGCCCTCCCATGACGCCCCGCGCCGGCGAGCGCAGCCATGCGCTCCAGAAACGCCACAGGTCCCGCCTGAGCGCGTAGGCCGCAGAGGAGTCCACATGCCCGACGCGCAGGCGCTCCTCGGGGGAGTCCGTCACCACGCGGTCGGCCAGCAGGGTCTCCACCGCCTGGACGCCATCGCCGTGGTAGGTGAGGATGTCGTCCTCCTCAGTGACCCTGGTGACCGTGAACTGGCGGCCATCGGCGGTGGTCAGTTCATCTCCGGTCCGAAAACGGATCCTGCGCAGGGGGGCCGAAGCCGACAGGTACCGCCGCGTCTCGCCCCCGCAGGGGAAGAAGACGACGCAGTGCCGCCCGTCGAGCTCCGTGATGATACCGAGACCGAGCTCGGGTTCAGGTTCGCTGAGCCAGCGCTGGCCCGGGATGTACGTCGCCATGGGGACCTCCTGGAGGCGAGGGTGACACGGACCCTCCACCGGCGGCATAACAGCACACATCGCCCAAGGATACAAGGGGCCGACGCGTCACACCCCAACCTCCGCTCGGCGTGCGGGTGACGATCTCAGTCGTGACACTGGCTGATTCGGATGTCAGCGCCGGGCATGTGGGCGATGATCTCCAGGCTGCCGAAAGGAAGCCTCATGAATGAAAGTCAACGTTTGAATCACTCCCGATGGGATTCCCCTTCTACCTGGGCACGTTCCACCTTTCTCCCCGGGTACGATCCACCTTCTAAATTCAATCCATGCCCAGAATCATAGCCTATTTAGCAAATTTTTCTGCGCTGTTCATGTCTTTGTACAAGAACACGGGAGTGCGGCTCCTGGTGGTCGCCGCCGCTCCCTTCGTAGAGAGGGTCGGTTAATGGGGATGACCGTGCCGCAGTATCCGTGGTATCCTCCTGGCAGAGGTGACCTATGCGGACGAAGATGGTGATGACGAGCCTGCTGGCGGTGATGCTGCTGACGGGGTGTCCGATGTTCGTGCTCCCGACGGAGAATCTGTTCTCCACCCCCATCGTGGCGAAAGTCAGTTTCATGCAGGATGGGGTGTGTCGGCTGCCATTCGTCTTCACGGGCCAGACTGAATACATTTCGGTGAATCCAGCCCCTAACAATCCCTTCACGTTGTTTCTTCTAGAAAATGAACAGAGAATAATGACTGGAGGTCGTGGAGACTACTATTTTACGGATATAAACACCTGCAGTCTGTATATCGTCCATGAGAAGGAGCCCGCCTTCGATGGAGAGCTCGAGAACTTCAGCACAGAGTATGTCCCTATCTCTCTCCATGTTCTTGAAATCTGCTCTG
>QKIM01000167.1 GCA_003249585.1 Deltaproteobacteria bacterium | reverse complement strand
GATCGGCCCCTTTGTCGCCCCCGCTCCGGGCGCCTCGGTGCTGGACGCCTGCGCGGGCACCGGGGGCAAGACCCTCCACATGGCAGCCCTCATGGAGAACCAGGGGACCATCCTGAGCGTGGACCTCAAGCAGTCCAAGATGGACGCGCTGGAGCAGCGCGCCAACCGTGTGGGGACCACCATCGTCACGACCCGGGCCATGGATCTCACGCAGGCGACTCCAGCGGGGACCTTCAGCCACATCCTGCTGGACGCGCCCTGCAGCGGGCTCGGCGTCCTGCGCCGCCACCCCGAAGCCAAATGGCGCATCGAGCCCGGGGAGATCGACGGGCTCGTCGAGCTGCAGCGGGACCTCCTGGATCGCATGGTCCATCTGGTGGGGGAAGGCGGCGTGCTGGTCTATGTGGTGTGCACCTTCAACAACCGGGAGACCAGGGACCAGGTGCGTGCCTTCCTCGAGCGGCACCCCGACTTTGTCCTGGACGGCCCGCCCCAGGAGAGTCCGGTCGACTGGGCCGCTCTGGTCGACGACCAGGGACAGCTCGCGGCCTGGCCCCACCGTCATGACGGCGACGGGTTCTTTGCCGCCCGTCTGAGAAGGAGATGAGATGCCCGTGATCCTCAGCCCGTCTGTCCTCAGCGCCGATTTCCTCCGTCTGGCCGAGGAGATCCACGACGTGCGCGGCGTGGAGTACCTCCACGTCGACGTCATGGACGGCAGGTATGTCCCCAACATCACCTTCGGACCCAAGATCGTCCGGCACCTGTCCACCCTGGGCATCCCCCTCGATGTCCACCTCATGATCGAGGAACCGGAGCGCTACATCGAAGATTTCATCGGCGCCGGCGCACACTTCCTCACGGTCCACCCCGAGGCCTCGGTCCACCTCCACCGTACCGTCACCCGCATCCGCGAGCTGGGCGCCCGGCCCGGGATCGCGCTGAACCCGTCCACGCCCCCCCAGGCTGTGGAGTACGTGCTGGCCGATGTGGACCTGGTGCTGGTGATGACCGTGAACCCCGGCTTCGGCGGGCAGCGTTTCATCGAGGGGCAGCTCCCCAAGATCCGTCGGCTCAGGGCCATGATAGACGCCCTGCCGGGACCGAAACCCCTCCTGGAAGTGGATGGCGGTATCGATCCCGAGACCACGCCTCTGGTGGTGGACGCCGGTGCCGAGATGCTTGTGGCGGGCAACGCCATCTTCGGGCGGCCCGATCGCCAGGAGGCCATCGCCGCCATCCGCGCCGCCGCCCAGGGGCGTTAGCCCCGCGACTCCCCGTTTCTCCGTTCAGGAGACCTTCACCGCAAGCTGTTTTTCCGTCAGGAGCGCCTCGAAGGGGGCCAGCCGGTCCTCGTCGAAGGTGAGGCTCAGGGTGACGGTGCGCTCCCCGTAGGCGGTCGCGGTGACGGTGCCCCCCATGTGGTCGGCCAGGTATTTGCACTGGTCCAGATGGCCGTAGGGGACCAGAAAGGTGGCCGAGGCCGTCGGGCGCCACTGTTCGAGGCGGGCGAGCTGGACCGCCCCTGTGCAGGCGGCGGTGTAGGCCCGGACGAGACCGCCGACCCCGAGCCTGGTGCCGCCGAAGTACCGCACGGTGATGGCCGCAGTGTTCACGAGCCCGGCCCCCCGCAGCACGGCGAGGGTGGGCTTCCCCGCGCTCCCCCGAGGCTCACCGTCATCGCTCTGGTGTTCCTCCACCCGGCCCAGGGCGTCGAGCGTGCGGGAGGCGAGGACGAAGTGGCGGGCCTTGGGGTGCTGGTCCCTCAGGCACGTCATCTCCAGATCGAGGCGGTCACTGGGAAAGAGGGTGCAGATGAACTTCGAGCGCTTGATCTCCAGGCGCTCTTCACTGCTGTCGAGGATTCGGTACCAGTCTGCCATGGGCTCACCATAGACCATGGGCGCCCATGGGGCCACCCCCTCGCGTCCATGACCTCAGATCCACTCCTGATCTTCCCCGGCGACGGTCTGATCCGTGGTGACCTCCCCGGTGTGGGCCGTAGAGGCAGGTTCGATCATGATGAAGCGTGTCCCGGGATCGGCGGTGGGACAGTGGGGGGTCCCGCGGGGGACGACCAGGAGCTCCCCGGGGCCCAGCTCTACCGTGCCGCCGTCCATGGCGATACAGAGCCGCCCCGAGAGGACGAGGAAGAGCTCATCCTCCCGATCGTGGGTGTGGCGGACCAGGGTCCCCTCGCCCCGGGCCAGCTTGACCAACTGTCCGTTGCTCTCGGCCACGATCCTGGGGCTCCAGATGGCGTCGAAGCGCGCGAATTTCTCGTCGAGGTTCACTTTCTTCATCCATGCCTCCAGGGTCTTGGCCGACGGGGCGCAGGAGAATTCCCAACGGATCCCTTTCCGTCCATATCACGGGCAGTCAATGGGAAGATGGCGGCTCGCCAAAATCACCAGCGGCGGGAATCGGGCCCCTTCTCGCAGCAGCCCACGGGCATAAAGACCGAGCACTTCTGCGTGCATTTGCAGCACAGCGTGCACTTCGAGTCATCGATCTCGGGCGGACCGAAGTCCTTTTGGGTGATGGCGCCCGTTGGACAGTGACGGATCACGGGGCAGCGGTGGTTCTGGGGGCAGTATTCGGCGCGGATCTTGATCATGGGCGGGCCTCCTTGGGGCCGTTGGTGGGACCGTTATAGGGGGTGATCGCCCCCAAGGCAAGCAGGTTGAACCGTTTTCATTATTTTTACTGTTGACAAACCACCGTGGGGGCGGCAGACTATTTTTATTAGTACAGAAATATGCTTCAGGCGTCTGTGCGCGAATGAATTGCAGATAGCCAAATAATCAATAAATAGGCCTTGCATTTTCTTTATGGAGGAGATTATGAAAACAACAATTTATATCATAATGACCTTGTTGCTGGCGATCGCAGGCTGTGGGGTCAGTGACGGCAGCATGGATACGACCAACAACGCAAACGATGTGAACAACACCAGCGGGTGGAACAGCAGCAACAACGTCAACAGCGCGAACAACACCTCGAGCTGGATCGACGGCGACGAGAACAACCAAAACAACGAGGACAACCAGAACAACGTGAACAATACGGGCTCCACCGGCGACCCGACCCCCGAGGAGCTCCGGGAGCTCCTGTGCAGTGACGCCACCTCGGTCGCCACGACCTTCTACATGAGCGCCGACGACTCGGGCAGCCAGGCTCAGCCCGTCTACTCCCGCCACCTGCTGGAGTCGGGAAGGAGCAACTTCTTCTACAACCCCCCAAGGGAGTACGAGTACCTCAACTACTACACCTTCCGCTACGATCCCGCCCCCACGGGGCAGCTGGTCATCCGCCCCGAGCTGGCCTACGACGCCGTGAAGGGGGAGTACAACCTGCTGGTGGGGGTGGTCTCCCATCAGGTCTCCTTCGCCCAGCG
>QKIM01000373.1 GCA_003249585.1 Deltaproteobacteria bacterium | reverse complement strand
GGCGCCTGAGACGCTCGAGCACCGGGACCGCGGGGCGATGCCCCGTGATGTAGACCACCGAAGGCCGCAGGCGATCCAGCAAGGTCCCTGACGCCGACTTCTCATGGCCGTGGTGGGGAATCTTCAGGAAATCAACCCTCGGTGGGAGGTGCGGATTGGCCAGCAGCAGGGCCTCTCCCGCATGTTCGATGTCGCCGGGAAAGATCAGCACCCTCCCACCGAGCTCAACCATGAGCACCAGGGAGTTGTCGTTCTCGGACAGGTGAGGATGGGGTTGCGCGAAACCCCGGGACGTCGATGAGAGCACGGTGAAGCGCGCCCGCCCCAGGGTGAAGGTCCTGGGCGCCGGACCACAGCGCACCCCCCGCGAGGCCGCCAGATCCAGGAGGTGGGCCGGCAGCCGTCCGCTGTGAAGCAGGCGCTTCACTGGGAACTCGGCGAGCAGTCGTGGGATCGCGGCGTAATGGTCCCGGTGCCCGTGGGAGAGGAGAATGGCCTCCAGGCTGCGGTACCCCCGGCGGCGCAGCCAGCCGGGGAGCCCCGGCCAACCGGCGTCGAGGACCACCGCGGCCCTAGGGCCCACTTCCAGCACGGCGGTATCACTCTCCCCGAAGGCGAAGAGGGTCAACCGGGGCGCCTCTCGCTCCTTCATGATCTTGAGAGGAGGGAGCCACAACAGCGCCACGGCCATGACCCCCAGGGGGATCCGGCGCCACGATGGGCGATGGGCAAAGAGGAAGATGAGGAGGGCCACCAGCGCCGTGAGCACCGCCGCCTCGGGCATGGGCCGCCGGGGGAGATGCGCCTCGATGAACCACAGGATATCCACCACCTGGCGCAGCAGCAGTTCGGGCACGATCAGGAGGACTCCCCCGGGACCGGGAGCCCACAGGGCGGTCAGATGGGCCAGTATGCCCAGCGGGAGGATCACCAGGGAGAAGAGGGGGACGACGATCAGGTTGACGATGAGGGCGTGGGGCACGAGGATGCCGAAATAGTATACACCGAGGAGGGTAGTCGCGGCGGTGGCGCCCCAGGAGGCGAGCAGGAGGGTTGCTCCCCGCCGCCCTCCCCCCAGGGGTGTGGCCAGGAGGATCCCCAGCACCGCCGCGAAACTGAGCGTGAAGGAGGGATCCTGGAGGAACCCCGGCTCGACTGCCGCCATGAGGGCGAAGGTGATCCCCAGGGTGGTCAGGGCCGTCCCGATCCCCAATGGGCGCACAAGGAGCAGGGTGATGGTCACCATGACGGCCGCGCGGGTGGTGGGGAGCCCCTCCCCCGTGAGGTGCCAGTATCCCCACACCGCCGGGATGGCCACGGCGGCGCCGAGGACCGGCCGGTCCAGGCCCCACCGCTCCGGGAGCCCCCGCGCCGCCAGCCCCACGATCAGGAGCACCAGCATGGCCACCACCCCCAGATGCAGGCCCGAGATGGCCAGGAGGTGTGTTATCCCGAGCCGCCGGAAGAGCGCGCGCTGATCCGCGGGGGCGCTGCCTCCGACGGTCATGGCCCGCAGGAGATCCCCCCGCCCCGGCGGGACAGACACCGTGGCGGACAGCGGGACCGTCCCCAGTCGTGGGGTCCCCACGAGCAGCCAGGAGCCCTTGAACGCGCGCTGTGGAGAAGCCGGGACGCGGATCCCTCTCAGATCCCGGTGGAAGGGTGCACAGCGTCCCGATTCACACCGATTGCCCTGCACCTGAAACCTGGTGACGGGGCCTGTCACCTCCACGGCGGGGGGCCTGCCGGGGAGCAGCGCCATGGTGAGGAGCGACCATCCCGCGATGGTGAGCGGCCGCCGGCCCCAGGGCAGCATCAGCACCCCGAGGGGGGCCACCATCAGCGAGATCCCTCCGAGAAGATCGTTGCAAATAAGACCAAGTATGATACCAAGCAGACAGGGAGTCATGCCCCAGTATCGCCCCTGGTCCCGGCCCGTTGCGTGCCGGGGAAGAGAGCCGCCCATGGACCCCGAGACCCGAGAAGAAAACCCCGCTCCTCCTCCGTTCCTGTTCTATCGCAGGCTCGTCGCCTATACGGTGTACGCCTTCTGCGGACTTCTGTTCATGTGGTCCGTCATCAGCATCACCGTGGAGACCTTCTGGCCCAAATACCGTCCCGAGCTGCCCCGCGAGGAGCGTATCATCGACGTGACGGACCAGACGGGGACTCCAGGTCCTGTCGTCGCCCCCAGAAAATAGTTCATCCTGCGGAAGTTGAGAGAGGGAGGGGGACCGGCCATGCAGGCCGTGACCGCACGATCAGTCTGGAGGAACGATGGTGGTGACCCACCTGGTGTAAGAGACGACGACCTCATAGGGAGGATAGTCGAGGGGCTGCCCCACGAGCACCACGCGGTTGGACGAGGGCTTGTAGATGAACCCGAAGGTGGAGGAGCGGTAGATGGGATCGAAGGAGACGTCGGTGGGGTCCGAGGCGTTCTTGCGCTCGATGGCCACGGCCAGGGAGACCGGGATGGGCGTGTGGGTGAGGATGATGGGGGACGCGGCGCCCGCCATGTCCTCGATCATGATCTCCATGGTGGTGGTGTAGTCGTCCTGGCACATGGAGGAGAGGATCCCGCCCGTGGAGGCGATCAGTTCCTGATATCCATGTGGAGCCGAGGTACCGCTGGAGTTCTCGGGATCCTCGGAGCAGGCCTCCTGGTCGTCGGTGGAGAGGACCGCGAGGCCGTAGGCGATGAGATCGTTGTCTCCGGCGAACTGGATGTAGGGGTCGACCAGGGGACCGCACAGGAGCGGATCCCAGGCGGTGTCGCTCATGTCCCCCATGCAGAAGTAGATATCGTCACACTCCGAATAGTTCCACATGTCGGGATAGCCCTGGCACTGGATCATGAGCGAGATGTTCATCATGACGCTCTGGCAGGTCATGAGGTTGCTCATGTCGGCCATACATCCAGAGAAGAACTTGCAGTCACTGGCGCCGGGGACATCATTGCACAGCTCGTGCTGATCCACCTCGTTGGCGACCTCGTCGGTGAGGAAGAAGACGATCTTGGCCGCGTTGGGCCGGAACTTCACGGTGGAGTCCTGCTCCGCCGGCGAGTGGCGCTGCACGGCGGCCATCATCTGGGTGAGGCCGTACTCGTACCCGCCGTCTGCGGTCTGGGCTCCGGCGGGATCCTGGACACAGTCGCGGAACAGCTGGGCGTCGCCGGCGTTGGCCGAGGAGAGCCAGTAGTCGCCGGACTGGTCGGCGCCCGTGCAGCAGGAGCCGTCGTTGTCTTCGGTCATGTCGACGACGCACATGCGCCAGGAGAGGCCGAGGGTGCCGGCCACGTTGAGGAAGGTCTGGGAGGCGTTGGCCAGCTTGAGCTGGTCGTCGCTCATGGAGCCCGAGTCGTCGACGACCCAGATGATGTCGGCCACGGGCGCGTCTG
>QKIM01000370.1 GCA_003249585.1 Deltaproteobacteria bacterium | reverse complement strand
GGCTCGCCGAGGAGCTCTTGTTCTGGCCGCCGCCGTCCCCGCCGCAGCTGCTCCCGATGGCCAGGGGAACTGTCATGATGATCGCCACGCTGAGGTACTTCGCACGCATCAGTCCTCCCTCCTATCGCTTCTTCGCCGCCCGGATGGCGGCGATGGTCCCGGCCTGGGGTGAATAGTAGATTCTCGCTGTGAATTCCGCAGCCAGCAGGTTCTTCTTCTCGGAGTCCTCGCTCTTGCCGCGACCCGAGCGCTTGACATGGGCCATGGTGATGTCCCCCACGTCCATGAGCCGGCCCATCTGGAACATCTTGTAGAGGAACCGGCAGATGGAGTGGAACCGTCCCTCGATCTTGAAGACGATGGGTTTTATGACGACGGCGTCGTAGGAATCCGTGTCGTCGTCCATGGGCTGGATGGCGTTGATCCGGATGTCGTCCGCCATCTGGTCCAGCTCGCCCACCAGCTCGGACATGTCCACCGCGCCGGGGATCCGCTTGTCCAGTTCCTTGCTCTTCTTGTCCATCTCCTTGAGCTCGGCCGTGGCCTTCTGGGTCTGCTGCAGCTTGCGGCGCTGCGAATCCACGCTCAGCATGGAGAGCTCGACATTCTTCTTGGACTCCTCAATCTCACTCTTGGTCTGCGCAAGCGGAAAGAACCAGTAGTAGGCGGCCATGCCACCCACCAGCGCGATGAGCAGACCGGCACGGTGCAGAATGGGAGCGGTCGCGAGCCATTGAAAAACCCGTTCCATGGGTCACCTTCCTCAGTAGACCATTATGGCCCTGATTTTGAACTGGATCTCTGAAGGACCCGTCTTCGTCCTGTCCTCGAGGACCTTGGATTCCACGATCTCGGGCTTGCGGAAGTACGCCGAGGCCCTGAGTCGTTTGGACAGCTCGGAGATGTCGTAATGGGACTTGGCCTTGCCCGAGAACTCGACCTCTCGCCCCACCTCGGCGATCCTGGACAGGAAGACCTGAGAGGGGTCCCAGTTGATGTCCAGCTCGAGCCGGGCCTTGGCGTTGGATTTCTCGATGGTGGGGAACTGTCCCTGGCTCAGGATCCGGGAGATCTCCAGCAGCGCGAAGACCGGATTGGACCGGATCTTCTCGATCCGCGTCACCGTAGAGAACTTCTTGGTGTAGGCGTCCTGGAGCTTCTTCTTCTGCGTGGCCGGGATCACCTTGATCTTGGCCAGCTTGCGCTGCAGGACACCCAGCTGCGACATATACTGATCGGAGATCTTCCTGTTCTTGGCGATGACGCTCCGATCGAGCATGAAGGTGTAGTGATAGTAGCAGGCTCCCGCCGTCAGGATGACAAGCACGGCCCCAATGGCCAGGTTCTGCTGACCCTTGCGCTGGTTGGGCGGTACCTTTTGAGAAACGAGGTTTATTCTGATCATGTTCGTACCTCGGCTATTTGTCCCCAGTTCTGCGGAGCGCAAGCCCAAGCGCCACCGAGGCGGTAGCGGCCTGGGACGCCAGCAGGGCCATGTCGAATTTGTTGGGATCGACGATGATCCCGGTGGAGAACCCGTCGAAGAGATACACAGGCTGCTTGGACCGGATCTCGATGGCCTGCACCAGAGGCTTCATCTGCGCCCCTCCGCCTGTGACCACGACCCTGGTCTTGGGCATCGCCGGTGCCGCCGACAGGAAGAAGTCGATGGAGCGCTGAAACTCTCCAGCCATCACCTCGCACACCTTGCGGACGACATCCATGAGCTCCTTGTCGGTGCTGAGCCCCGTGGCGGCCTCGCGCTTCTTGGCCTCGGCCTCATCCAGGGGCACCGAGAGGGCACGTTTTATCTCACTGGTGATTCCATCCCCGCCGAGACTCACGTCGCGGATGAAGGTGGTGACGCCGCCGACCACAACGTTGATGGAGGTCGATGAGGCGCCGATGTTGAGGATCACGAGGTTTTCGTCCTTGTTGATGCCCACGCAGCGCTCGTAGAGGTTCTGCACGGCGAAGGCCGCCACGTCCATGACCGAGAGATCCAGCTCCCCCCTGGAGAGCAGCTCCTCATAGGACTCGATGATATCTTTCTTGGCGGCGACCAAAAGCACCTCCATCTGGCCTTCGGGGTTCTGGGGGACGACCACCTCATAGTCGACCCGGACCTCATCCTTGTCGAAGGGGATGTGATGCACCATCTCGATGGAGAGTTCCTCTGCGAGATCGTTCATGTTCATCCTGGGCATGGCGATCTTCTTGACGATGACGCTCCTGCCAGAGATGGCCAGGGCGACATTCCTGCGCTTGATCCTCAGGGAACTGAACAACGCCTCCACCGCCTCGAGCACCGCGTCCTCGTTCATGACCATGCCGTCGACGATAGAGTTCACGGGCAGGGGATTGATGCCGAAATTCTGCAGGATCAGTCCCTTGCGGGTCTCCTGGAGTTGGACGACCTTCACCGAAGAAGATCCGATATCAAGACCGATACAGTTGGCAGCCATCTCGCTTCCTTGCCTTCCTGCAGCAGGACATATGCCCACTCTCACTACACTGTACTACATCTGAATACAGTATGCAACTTTTGTCACCAAACGCCTCGCGCATTCTCGAATCACCACTCCATGATATTGTATTCTTTAATTTTATAGAGAAGCGCACGCGTAGAGATCTCCAGCATCTCGGCGGCTTTTCCCTTTCGCCCGCGGGCCAACCGCAGGGCCTGGACAATGAGTTTTCGTTCCAGATCCCGAGTCGCGCGTTTGATGGAGAGATCTCCCGGTGCCTCCTCGGGGAGATCTGACCGGACGGGCCCGGGCAGGTCCGAAGGACGGATCACGCAATCCTCCACGAGGAGCGCGAGCCGCTCCATGAGGTTCTCGAGCTCCCGTACGTTGCCGCGCAGGGGATCGCTCCTGAGCGCCTCCAGAGTCTCGGGGGCCAGGGTCTTGACAGGCGCCCCCATCCGCTCGGCCGCCCCCTCGAGGAAGTACCGCGCCAGGGGTTCGATGTCCTCGGGGCGTTGCCGCAGCGGGGGAACCACCACGGGCACGACGTTGAGCCGGTAGAAGAGATCCTCCCGGAATCGCCCCGCGGCCACCTCTGCCGCAAGATCACGGGCCGTCGCCGAGACGAGCCTGAAGGAGACGTTCCGCTCGGTGAGTCCCCCCACGGGACGGACGCGGTTCTCCTGCAGCACTCTGAGCAGCTTCACCTGCAGCGCCAGGGGAAGATCGCCGATCTCGTCCAGGAAGAGGGTGCCCCCTGTGGCGGCGGGGATCAACCCCTCCTTGTCCGAGTGGGCACCCGTGAAGGCGCCCTTCACGTGTCCAAAGAGCTCCGACTCGAGCAGCTCCCCGGGAATGGCGCCACAGTTCACCGCCACGTAGGGTCCACCACCGGCGGCTGCGTGATAGTGACGCGCCAGCAACTCCTTGCCCGT
>QKIM01000228.1 GCA_003249585.1 Deltaproteobacteria bacterium | reverse complement strand
GAAGAGCAGGTCCGGGATTCCATCCGCGTGCAGGTCGAGGACGAGGGGGACGCTGTCCGAGGGCACCTCTCCCGGGATGGCACCAGGGGGGACCGGGGCGTAGTGGCCGGTGTCGTCGCCCAGATAGATCATGATCTCCCCCTGCTCCACTACAAGGACGTCGATGTTGGCGTCGCCGTCCACGTCCAGGAGCCGGATCTGGGCAGAGGTGGGCAGATCCGTCAGGGCGAGGGTGTCTGCGACCAGCACGAAGCCCTCGTCCCCCGATTCCACATGCCCCAGGGCCAGGGTGGTCTGGCCGCCGCCGTCATCAGTCCTGAGCCACAGGGTTCCCGCCTCGGCCTCCCGGGGCTGCAGGATCTCCACGATCCCGGTGGCCGTCGCGTCCTCCATGGTCACCCGGGCTGCCTCATAGCCGCCCTCGGCGCCCTCAAGGATGATCATGCCGGCCGGGTCGAGTACAGCGATGGCCAAAGCCCCACTGTCATCCAGTCTCAGCGGAACAAGAGCGTGGGTTCCGACGTGGACCCCTGTCTCCGAGGGGGTCAGGGTACCATTCTCGTTGACATGGAGCAGGGCGGTGCCATCGGCGGCCTCGAAAATATCCACATCCCCATCGCCGTCCACATCGGCAAAGAGAGCGCCGGTTCCCGAGACCACCGGCCATCGGTCGGGCGCGAAGGGGATCACGTTGAAGAGGAAGGGATCCCCGCGAACATTGAACCGCTCAAGCCATAACAGTTCGGTCTTACCCTGGACGATCCGCAGTTCATAGAGTCCTCCCATGTTCAGGGCGGGCATGCGGACCGTCAGGAGCGTCCCGGTGTTGTCAACCGGCTCACAGCGTGTAGCCCCGATGTACAGCGCGGTCTGCGAGGTGAAGCCGCTGCCTTCCACCGTCAGGGTGATGCCGCCGGAGCGCGGTCCCGAGAGTGGCGCGATGGACGTCACCTCGAAATCCGACTCGCTGTTGCCCACGGAGCAACCCGTCACAAGCTCGAGGATGGTGAGGAAACACAGGACTGTCTTGATCATGGTGAAATCTTTCCCGGAAGAGGTGGTCAGGCACACGGAGAACCCTGCGCGCCCCCAATATTTTAGTTGATGTTCTGTAAAAAGATACTGGAAACTCAGCGGCGCCACAGGTGTAGAGGTCCGCAGGGGCTCCCTACTGGACGGCGTAGACGAAGGTTCCCTTGTCCGTGGCGAGGATGAGGCGTGTCCCGTCGATGGAGAAGGCGAGCGCCATGGGAGCGCCGTCGAACTTCATGGACCCCAGCACCTTCTCAGGCACAGCGATCGTGGCGATACGAAGCTCATCCCCAGCCACATAGGCCATGTGCGCGCTCACGGGATGAAAAGCCAGCGCGGCGGCGGCGACCCCCTTCTTCTCCTTGAAGGTCTTGGCATCCACCAGGATGTAGCGGTAGGGGATCTGATCCAGGGTGGGGTTCCCGAAGTCGTCGACGGGCCCCTTCTTCTCAGCGCACACGCCAAAGGCCAGGAGGGTCCCGTCGGCGGAGCGCTCAAAGCGGCGCACCGAGTCCTCCTCGGCCTTCTTGGTGAAGGGGAGCACCGCGGCGCCGGTGCCATCGGCGAGCCGGTAGAGGTTGACGCTGCCGTCGAGCTTCATGGAATAGCTCACCGCGTAGAGGGGGCCCAGCAGCGACCAGGAGTCGATGCACTCGTCGCAGGGCACGTTGAAGGGGACCTCTGGGCCGGGCTTCAGAGTGAGCCCCGGCATGACGGCGTTGCCCCCTTCGAATTCCAGCCTCCGGGAAAAGGACCCGGTCTTCCCGGGCCCCCCCACGATGGACATGAACACGGCCTTGTCGCCGGGGAGGAAGCGGACGTCGCAGACGTTGGCGTCGGTCTCCTCTTCGCGCTGGGTAGCCAGCCGCTTCAGGGAGTGGGCGTTCCAGATCGAGACCGTCTGCTTGTGGTTGCTGTCAAACTTGCCGAAGTTGATCTCCCCTGTGGCCAGGTACTTCCCGTCCGAAGAGAAGGCCACGGACACGAAGAGGGTGGTCCCCATGGGCGGAGCATCCTTGGCGGCCTTCTTGTCCGTCAGGACCGCGAGGGTGCCCAGCTTCTGCATGGTGGCGAAACGGTAGATCTCCACGGAGCCGCCCAGGATGACGGCGACCTTCTCCCCGTCGGAGGAGAAGGCCACGGGCCGGGGCACTCCCGTGAAGGTGGCCAGACTCCGGCCATCGGACATCTCCAGGACGGCGGAGCCGAAGGGCTTGCGGGCCCGCTGTCCGAAGAGCCGGCCGCTGTGGGCCTGGACCCCCTTGAAGGGGCCGGCGGTAGCCGGAATGGTCGTCTGAAGTCTGAGACTCCCCTTGACCAGCCCCCTGGGCTTGACGACGGAAAAGGGCTTCACGGACGGTTTCGCCGTGGAGTTCCCGACCGTCCCCATGGCAGCCGTCATGGGGGAGGCTGCCTTGGGCGCCTGCATGGCCGGATCCCCCTTGGGGGCCTCGTCCGTGCTCTTCTTCTTTGCGCAACTGAAAAGGACCAGCGTGGCGAGGAGGGAATAACTGATGGTTCGTGTCATGAGGACGTGCTCCTTGGGCCTAGATGGCCTCAGTGGCGTTTGTATCGTAATCGCCGACTTTGCTCAAGCTGATCCCCCGGCCGTGCTGTATGGAGGGCGCGCGGTCAGGGCACGGGGTTCCAGACAGAGTCGGTCACGCCGTTGAAATATTGACCGTCGAAGAAGGAGACCTGGGGGCCACCGGACTTCTTCATTGCCAGCCAGGCGTAGTAGGCCTGCCGCCAGTGGCTGGGGTGATACATGATCCCCGTATTGAGGTAGTCGGTGTTGAGGGAGTAGATGACGTTGCAGTCCGACTGCACCCCGGAGAAGGAGGGACAGCCGTAGTCGCTGAAGATGGCGTTGCGCCAGCCCATCCCGCCGGAGCCCGGGGTGGAGCTCCCCTGGGAGGAGTAGTAGCGGAAGCCGATGACGTTGGCGTTCCAGGTGTCGTGGGTGTTGCCCGAGGAGTCCAGGAAGGCCATGAAGACCACGGCGTGCCCGGAGCCCGTCGTACGGTTGATGTTCACGAAGCTGCCGGGGACCAGCTCCTCGAAGGGGACGTTCATCCCGAGGCCGAAGTGACGCAGGGCGTCGGCGGAGCCGCCGGCGTCGATGTCTCCGTGGTTGACCCAGATATGGGCCTTGATGTCCGTGGCCGAGAGGTAGCGCCAGGAGCGCATAGCCAGAAAATCCCACACGGAAGCGTCTCCGGTGTCGTCTTCGTACATCTGCATGGCCACGAGCATGATCTCCATGGCCGCCGCCACGCACATGGTCTTGTTGGTGACCCCCGTCTGGGGAATGACCCCGTAGGGCCCGTAGGTGATGTCGTGGGTCAGCACCGAGTTGATGTCGTAGCCCAAG
>QKIM01000632.1 GCA_003249585.1 Deltaproteobacteria bacterium | reverse complement strand
GCCAGCATGGGAGCATTGCTGCTGGCGGCGGGAGCGCCGGAGAAGCGGTGGGCATTACCCCACTCGCGAATCATGATTCACCAGCCCCTCGGGGGGTTTCAGGGGCAGGCCACGGACATCGAGATTCACGCCAAAGAGATCCTGCGCCTGCGGGAGCGGCTGAATCGAATTCTAGCCCACCACTCGGGCAAGGACATTGCCACCATCGGAACGGACACGGAGCGGGACTTCTTTATGGATGGAGAGCAGGCTCTGGCATATGGTATTATCGACAAAGTTATCGAAAAACATACGAAAATAGAGGCTGGCAGCTAGATCGCCTGGGAGTCGTGTCAGGGTGAATTCACGGAAAGGAAAAGGAAGCGGCCTCTACTGCTCGTTCTGCGGCAAGGGCCAAGAGGAGGTCCGCAAACTCATTGCGGGACCAACCGCGTACATCTGTGACGAATGCATCACGCTGTGCAATGACATCATCGCCGAGGAGGCGGCACCTCACGCGGACATCGAGGAGGAGCTGCCCGCCCCTGCGGAGATCAAGTCGTTCCTCGACGACTATGTCATTGGCCAGGAGAGGGCCAAGCGCATCCTCTCGGTCGCCGTGTACAACCACTACAAGAGGATCTACTCCCCTCCCCGTGCCGGCGATGAGGTGGAGCTCGAAAAATCCAACATTCTGCTCATGGGGCCCACCGGCTGCGGCAAGACCCTGCTGGCACAGAGCCTAGCGCGAGTGCTCCGGGTGCCGTTCGCGATGGCGGACGCCACCAGTCTAACGGAAGCCGGGTACGTCGGTGAGGATGTGGAAAACATCATCCTCAATCTCCTCCAAAACGCCGACTATGACGTTGAGAAAGCCCAAAAGGGCATCGTCTACATCGACGAGATCGACAAGATCGCGAAGAAAACGGAGGGTCCTAGCATCACCCGGGATGTGAGCGGAGAGGGCGTCCAACAGGCGCTCTTGAAGATCCTTGAGGGCACGGTAGCGAGCGTCCCGCCAAAGGGGGGACGCAAACACCCGCAACAGGACTACATCAAGGTCGACACAAAGAACATCCTCTTCATGTGCGGTGGCGCCTTCGTCGGACTAGAAGACATCGTCGAGCAGCGCTTAGGGTCCAAGAGCATCGGCTTCGGCGCCGAGGTAAAGAGCCGGCGCCAAAAACGCGTGGATGGTGTTCTGGCACGCGTGCAACCCCAGGACCTTATCAAGTTCGGGATGATACCGGAGTTCGTGGGGCGCCTGCCGATTCACTCGTCCCTGGACGAATTGGACGAAACGGCTCTGGTGCGCATCCTCAAAGAGCCCAAGAACGCCCTGGTAAAGCAGTACAAGAAGCTCTTCGACATGGAGGGTGTGACCCTCTCCTTCACCGACGGGTCCCTCAAGGCCGTTGCCCAGGAGGCCTGCCGGCGGAGCACAGGAGCGCGGGGCTTGCGCGCGATCCTGGAGTCGGTGATGCTCGACCTGATGTACGACATCCCTTCCCAGAAGAACGTCCAGGAAGTCGTTGTGAACGAGGACGTGATCAACGAAGGGGAAGCCCCCATCATCCTCTATAGCGGACAGGACTCCGGGCGCGTCGGCACCGGCTGAAGTCCGGAGAGAGACGCCCATGACTGACCGGAAGAGCGGCACCGACCGCGTCCTCCCCCTCATTCCCCTGCGCGACGTCGTCGTCTTTCCTCACATGGTCATTCCCCTCTTCGTCGGGCGCGACAAGTCCATCGCGGCCCTGGAAGAGGCCATGGCCGCGGACCGCGACATCCTCTTGGCCGCCCAGAAAGAGGCGCGGGTCAACGAACCGGGTCCCGGCGACATCCACGCGGTGGGAACCGTGGGAGCGATCATCCAGCTCCTCAAACTACCCGACGGAACGGTCAAGGTCCTAGTAGAGGGGCGCAACCGCGCACGGCTCAAGAACTACCTCGCCACGGATCGCTACTTCCTGGTCCAAGCCGAGGAAGTGCCGGAGGAACCCGGGCCGGGCCCCGAGGCGCACGCGCTCATGCGCACCGTGGTGGACGCCTTCGGGGAATACGTCAAGCTGAACCGCAAGCTCCCCTCGGAGCTCGTCGGCTCGGCCCAGACCATCGAGGAACCCGGGCGACTCGCGGACACCATCGCGTCCCACCTCTCCATCAAGACCGGCGTGAAACAGGACCTGCTGGAGATGCAGGACGCGATCCAGCGCCTGGAAAAACTCCTCGGGCTGATCAAGGGTGAGATCGAGGTGCTCGAGATCGAGCAGAAGATCAAGCGCCGGGTCAAGAAGCAGATGGAAAAGACCCAGAAGGAGTACTACCTCAACGAGCAGATGAAGGCGATCCAGAAGGAGCTCGGGGAGGGGGAGGACAACCAGAACGAGGTTCGCGAGCTCGCCAAGAAGATCCAAGAGAAGGACATGCCCGAGGACGTCAAGGAGCGGGCTCGGAAGGAACTCCAGAAGCTCAAGATGATGTCGCCCATGTCGGCGGAAGCCACCGTGGTGCGGAACTACATCGACTGGATCCTCGATCTGCCCTGGAACGAGGTCACCCAGGACAAAGTGGAGATCCCCGATGCCCATCGGATCCTGGACGAGGACCACTATGGGCTGAAGGAGGTCAAGGAGCGCATACTGGAGTACCTGGCGGTGCTCAAGCTCGTGGGCACCACCAAGGCGCCGATCCTGTGCTTCGTCGGGCCTCCGGGGGTCGGCAAGACGAGCCTCGCCCGCTCGGTGGCGCGCGCAGTCGGCCGCAACTTCGTCCGCCTCAGCCTGGGCGGCGTGCGCGACGAAGCACAGATCCGCGGACATCGACGGACCTACATCGGGTCCATGCCCGCCAAGATCCTGCAAAGACTGAAGAAGGCAAAGAGCTCCAACACGGTCTTCCTGCTCGACGAAGTGGACAAGATGAGCATGGACTTCCGGGGCGATCCGTCCGCTGCGCTCCTGGAAGTGCTCGACCCCGAGCAAAACGATACGTTCAACGACCACTACCTCGACATCGACTACGACCTCAGCCGGGTCTTGTTCATCACCACGGCCAACTATCTACCGAACATTCCGCCGCCGCTGAAGGACCGGATGGAGGTCATTCAGATCGCCGGCTACACCGAGATCGAGAAACTCAACATCGCCAAACGTCACCTCGTGGCGAAGCAACTCGAGGCCAACGGTCTCAGCCAGGACGACATCCAGTTCACGGACGCGGGCCTCCTCGAGGTCATCCGCCGCTACACTCGCGAGGCCGGTGTGCGGAGCCTGGAGCGGATGATCGCGAACATTTGCCGTAAGGTAGCCAAGGTGGTGGTGTCCACGGGCGGAGAACGGAAACGGCGGCACCGCGTAACGCCTGCCGCCGTGCACAAGCACCTGCGGGCACCCAAATACAAGTACGGGATGAAGGAAGAGAAGAG
>QKIM01000338.1 GCA_003249585.1 Deltaproteobacteria bacterium | reverse complement strand
CAGCTGGAGAAGCGTCTCCTCTCCAAGTTGAGGGACTACCTGCGCGAGGAGCTGGGCGACAACGTGGAGATCGCCCTGGGGTTCGCCTGAGATGTCCACGGGACCCTGCCTCTACATCGTGGCCACGCCCATCGGAAACCTGGGGGACATCACCCGGCGGGCCCTGGAGGTGCTCGGGGAGGTCGACGTGGTGGTCGCCGAGGACACGCGCCTCACGGGCTCTCTGCTCGCGAAGCTGGGCCTGCGGCAGCGCCCCATGGTCGCGCTCTTCAAGGACAAGGAGCGTGTCCGCTCCGAGCAGATCATGGAGCAGCTGCGCGAGGGGAAATCCATTGCC
The DNA here is from genome assembly GCA_003249585.1 of Deltaproteobacteria bacterium. Classification (GTDB taxonomy): domain Bacteria; phylum Myxococcota_A; class Polyangia; order HGW-17; family HGW-17; genus SZUA-580. Next base: position 3,069 of record QKIM01000338.1, on the reverse strand, counting down.
CTGTGCTCCGACGCCGGGACCCCCGCCATCTCCGATCCCGGGGCCCTTTTGGTGCGGCTGGCCAGCGGGGAGGGCATCCCGGTGATCCCTATCCCAGGGGCCTCGGCCGTTACGACCCTCATGAGCGTGTGCGGGTTCGATGAGGGGGGCTTTTGGTTCGAGGGGTTTCTGCCCCGCAAGGGCGGTGACCGGAAAGGGCGTCTGCAGTGGCTGCGTCGCCTCGATGGTCCCTTCGTGCTCTACGAGGCGCCCCACCGGATCCTCGACACCCTCGGGGAGCTGGCCACCCTGGATCCCGAGGGGGAGGTGGTCGTGGGGCGGGAACTGACCAAGCTCCACGAAGAGATCTTCCGTGGCTCCCTGACCATGGCCCTCGAGCATTTTTCGGCCTCCCAGGTGCGGGGCGAGTTTGTCCTGGCCGTGCGCTGCACCGCGGTCCCCGACCTGCCGGCAGGGCTCCCGCCCCTGGAGTCCGAGGTCGCCCGTTGTCAGGCCCTGGGGCTCTCCAGCCGCGACACGGCCGCACTCCTCGCGCCGCTGTACGGGGTGGGGAAGAAACAGGTTTACAACCTGGCCCTTCGCGGGGATCCCGGAGATTGACCCGCTGCAGGGGGAGCCTCCCGATGAATTCCACTTACAACGAAATATTTTAAAAAAACTTGACGAAACTTTCCTGCTGGACTAAAAAATAGATATACGCGGTGTGTTTTATTCTGAAGGAGATCCCCCTCCCACTACGATCCTGTGATCATCTCCTTTTTCCCCTGGTCCGCGAAGGCCCTGTCCTCTCAAACTTTCATTGAATCGCCTCCTCCTTCAGGATAGTGTACATAACGGGCCGGACCAGGGAACCCCTCCTTTTTGGCCCCCGGAGCCTCCCATGCAGTTTACTGTCGACGTCGCCCTCCACGGGCAGCGGATTGAGAAAATATTACAGTCCTGGCGGAGCGGCATTACCCGTTCCCAGTGGAAATATTTTGTTGAAACAGGAAAAGTCCTGGTCGAGGGGCGGCCCGCTTCCTGGGGTGATCGGGTCCGCGCCGGCAATCGTGTGGAGCTGCTCGAGGAGCCGGTGGATCGGGACCTGTGGCCTCCAGCCGCCTGCGAGGTCCCGGCCCTGACCGTGGCCGCGCGGGGGGAGGGATATCTGGTCCTCGACAAACCTGCGGGGATCCCGACCCTCGCCCGCAATCCACGGGACGTGCCCACGGCCGCGGGGGTGATCGCCACCCGCTGGCCCGAGGTCGTGGAGGCTGCGGTTCCGAGACGGGAGGCGGGGATCGTCAACCGCCTCGACAACGACACCAGCGGGCTCTTGCTGGTGGCGCTGCACCCGGATCTCTACGAGCGGTTCCGCAAGTACTTCATGAACCACCATGTCGAGAAGGAGTATTATGCCCTGTGCAGGGGCGCGCTCCCCAAGCGCCTCTGGGTGGACGGGCGCGTGATCAGTGAGACGGGCCCTTCGGACCGGGTCGGCTGGGAGACCGGTGATGGGCCGCGGGGCAAGCGCGCCGTGTCCCTGATGGAGCCTCTGGCGCAGGCGGAAGGGTTGACCCTGGTCCGGGTGGTGACCCGCTTCGGTCGGCGCCATCAGGTGCGGGTGCAACTGGCCTCCCTGGGCTGTCCTCTGGTGGGGGATGCGGTCTACGGGGACCCCGCGAGGGATCCGGTGCCCCGGCTGGCAGGCCATTTTCTGTGGGCCCGCCGGATCACCTTCCCCCTCAGGCTGCGGGTGGACGGTGAGACGGGGCCGGTGGAGGAGGTCGTGAGCACCTGGCTCCCCGCGCCGTGGCTGGAGCTGGTGAACACTCTGGGCCTGGGGGCGTGTTTTGACAACGTGACCCCCTATGCGCTGGAGCCGTTGGGCTGACCGGTCGGATTATTCTTCCACGGGACGCGGGGGGGAGGTGAGCCGTTTCTGCAGGTGGTGCGGGAGTTTGGAGAGAATCCGCCCCACGGCCGAGGGGTGCTGCGCCTTGAGCAGCCCGTAGGCCTGCCGGGCGACGGTCGCGGAGGCGTGTCGCAGAGCGGGGAGGAGCAGCTCCGGGGCGAAGGTCCGCCCTGCGAGGAGATCCAGGCCAATGGAGGCGTTGACGCCGTCGGGGTCCGCAAGGATCCCCTGGATGATGCGGCCGGCGCTTTTCGGCCCTCCACGGGTCACCAGCTTGAAGATGGCCAGCCGCTCCTCTGAGGTCTGGGTGAGCTTGAGCAGTCTCGGCAGGGGAGCGGCGCCTGCCCGGGAGAATCCCGAGAGCACCAGCGCGTTGAGGATACGGAAGCGGCTGTCCTTCCAGTGCACGGCCGTCAGCAGATCGGTGAGCTGCTTGTTCCCTGTGGAGAGGGCCAAATACCACATCTTCTCACGGATCAGGGTGGACCCCGAGGTGAAGAGGGGTTTGAGGCGTGGGTAGAGCGTACGGTAGAGGGTCGAGCCCATGCGGCGCGCCTGCGCGTGTGAACACAGCGCGGAGAACCCCTTCAGGGCGAGATCGTTTTCCCACGCGGCCAGGGTGTTGTTCATGGTTCTCACGTCACTCCCGAGCGCGTTTTGGGCTCCCTTGAGCAAGGCCGCCTCCACGGCCGCCGTGCCTGGACAGTCTCCCCGGGGGAGGGTCGGCGGCGTGAGGATGATGCGGGGGTTTTCGGCGCCGGCCCCCTTTTTGTAGTAGGAGTAGTAGCCGACGTTCTGGGGCAGCCACAGGGTGACGTTTTGGCTGCGGGAGGCGGCCCCCGGAGGATAGAGGAGGGACCTGAGCCGGCTGCGGGGCATGATCCGGGCCATCCAGCTGGTCTCGTAGGCCGTGCCGCCCAGGGCGAGGCCGGGGTGGTCCATGGTCTTCAGATCGGTGAAGCGCCGGACGCCCGAGGCGAGAAGCAGCCCCTGGGCCATGAGCCCCTTGGTTTTGGAGCTTCCCGAGAGGTACTGCTCTGCAAGATCCGGGATGTCCGAGCGCTCCGGGGTGTAGGGGAGGAGGGCGGCGGCCTGGGACCGGAGGTCGTAACGCGCGCCCTTGAGCGCCAGCTCCTTGACGAAGGATCCCATGGTGTGGTTCCCGCGAAAGACCA
>QKIM01000159.1 GCA_003249585.1 Deltaproteobacteria bacterium | reverse complement strand
GACAGGACACCTTCCCCCGTACGGGCACGCCCCGGTGTGCCCTCATTACCGGACAGGACAGCTTCCCCCGTACGGGCACGCCGTGGTGTGCCCTCATTACCGGACAGGACACCTTCCCCCGTACGAAGAGGGGAGGGACAAGCCCTCCCTGGCCGCCCCCTACACCTTGTCGCGGGTAGCCTTCTTGCACACCTTGTTGCGGCCGCCCGTCTTGGCCAGGTAGGCCGCCTCGTCGGCACGGATCATCACCTCGTCGAAGGTGTCCAGGCCGGACCGGTACACAGAGACACCGAAGCTGGACGTAATCCTGATGGGCTTGTCCAGCCCCTCGACCTCGATGGCCAGCTCGGAGACGCTCTGGCGGATCCGCTCGGCGATCTGCATGGACTGATCCATGTTGGACTCGGGCAGGGCGACGAGGAACTCCTCACCCCCCTGACGCCCCACGAAGTCGTATTTGCGGCAGTTGCGCTCGAGACACTGGGCGAAGGCGATGAGCACCTTGTCCCCCACCTCGTGACCGTAGGTGTCGTTGACCTTCTTGAAGTGGTCCACGTCGGCCATGATCAGACCGATGGGCTTCTTGTCCCGGGAGGCCCGGTCCATCTCCTGCTCGAAGCGCTCGATGAAGGCCCGCCGGTTGAACAGATCGGTCAGGAAGTCCGTCCGGGCCATGTGCTCAGCGTGGTTTCGGGCATCCTCGGCCAGCTGCTTGGCCTCCTTGAGGGCGAACTCCGCCAGTTTGCGGTCGTTGATGTTCTGCACCATGCCGATGGCATACAGGGGCTTGCCGTCGGGGCCGCGCACGGTGGAGGCGCTGAGGATACCCCAGATGTGCTTGCCCGTGACTCCGCGGAACTTCTTCTCAATGTGATAATAGGGGATCTCACCGGTCAACAGGCGCTGCTTGAGGATGGCGTCCTTCTCGATGTCTTCGTCGGCGGTGATCTGGGCCAGGGTCAACTCCGCCGCCTGCTCCTCGCTGGTCTCGAAGATCTCGCAGAAGGAGCGGTTCACCTTGATGAGCCGGCCGTCGAGGTTCGTGAGGGCGATGGCCACAGCGGCGTTCTCGAAGGCGCTGCGGAAGCGCTCCTCGCTCTCGGCCAGGGCCGCCTCCAGCTTCTGCCTCCACCCGATGTCCTGGGCGAAGACGGCCACCTCGATCACCCGATCGCCGTCGATGATCGGGTAGAGGCTGTAGGTGAGGTGCTTCTCCTCGCCACGCCGCTCGCAGTGCTCCACGGCGCCGGTCTGGACAACCTTGTCCTTGAGCTCCAGGAGGGTCCTGGCCTCGTCTCCCTCGAGCTCACCCAGGTTCTTCCCGGTCACCTCCTCGGGAGTGGCACCAAACTGCTGAGCCATGGCCTCGTTGGCGACGAGCACCACCCCTTTGGCGTCCAGGAGCAGCACCGATTCCGTGGCGGCGTTGAAGAGCGCCCGCTTGGTCTCCTCGCTGGCCGCCAGCGCCTTCTGGCTCTGCTCCAGTGCCTCGTAGGACTTCTCCAGGTTGTCGTGGGTACGCAGGCGGCTGCGCTCCGTCTTGCGGATGATGAGGGCGGCCAGGATGGTCGCCACGAGCCCCAGGAGCGTCACCAGGGCGATGAGCAGCCCGAAGAAACGCGTCCGTTTGGCGATGGCGGCATAGAGGGTCCCCATCTCGTTGTCGGCCCCCAGGACCCCTGCAAAACGCCCCTTGGCGTCGATGAGGGGGTAGTAGACGGTCATGAGATGCCCCCACTCCTTGCTCTTGGAGACGTCGATCCAGGGAGTGCGTTTGGACTGAGCGGCGTCGAACCCCTTGAACTCGTCGGAGGTGGCCTTGTCGCCCAGGGCCGAGAAGCCCTTGGCCTTGGGGTCGTTCCCGTCCACGACGTAAATGAGCTGCCCCTTGGGCGTCTTCGCCAGAGAGTACAGATATTTCAGGCCGGAGCGCTGTTTGATGCGTTCCATGTCCACCCGGAGGGTCTCGTAGTAGGGGTCCTTGGGATCGCCCACGGTGACGAGCCGGGTGAAGGCGTCCTTGTCCACGTGGGTCTCCAGGGCGTGCAGAACCATGAGGGTCTTGGACTCCATGTCCTCGCGGACCCGGGACTTCACGTCTTTTTGGACCAGCACGAAGAGGATGACGTTGGTGGTGAGGGTGACCAGCACCAGAACGCCGGCGATGATGGATGTGAGGGCTACCTTGGATTTACGTTCCACGGGCTTCTCCTTTTCAGAAGACAAAAGTGCCGATCCCGAGTGTAAAGGACCACGCCGGCTTTTGCAATGGGGAGATGAATTTGGCTCTGTGATTTCATTGGAATTTCGTACAGGTGAAGCACAGCTTCCCCATCGAAAGCCGTGGTGCTGGGGGGGTTATCCCCGCAGGCGCTTGAGCTCACCCATCCCAAGAAAGTCCCGAACCGCAAGGACCTCACCGCCGAGTCGCACCTCTCCGGAGAGCTCACCGAAGGGCCCGTGGTAATCGGTCCCGACGACGACCAGCCGCAGCCGCAGCCTGTTGGGAGAGAGGGGGCGGAAGGTCAGGTTCACCTCCCGCCCGGGACTGGTGATCTCCCAAAGCCCGTCGGGGCCGTCGGGCCGGTGGAAGGTGACCACGGGGAGCCGATGAAGGGCCCCGCCGTGCCAGCAGACGTTCTCGTTGTACCGCTCGGGGTCCCGGACCTGGTTGGCCGTGAGGTTGAACCCCGTCCAGCGCCCCGCGTCGTCTCGCCCCGCGGCCGTGACCCAGTCATAGCGCATGGTGAAGGGATAGAACCCCTTGTGGTCGTCGAGGAAGGCGAAGGAGTCCTCGTGCGCAAGGTGCAGGCGCCTCTCCCCAAGGGTGATGGTCCCCGACGCGCCCAGCATCTCCTTGTGGGAATACATCCCCGCATCGGCTTCGAAGGGGAGGGACACCACCAGCGGGTGGGGAAACCGCCCGGCCTCCAGGGAGAGCTCGGCGGTCAGGGCGGGGAGCCCGCGGCGCTCGGGCGCCTCGGCCTGGATCCGGTACCGCCCGGCGGTCGCGTCGTTGTGCATGGAGAGGGAGAGGCCGCCCCAGCGAAAGGAGGCGACAGAGTCGAAGAGGCCCAGGGGGAGCTTCGCGGCAAAGGCGGGGCCGAGCACCGAGTAGTGGTACCGGCGGTCCCGGGAGCGATCGTAGAAGGAGAACTGTCCCAGGGAGATGCTCTTGGCGTTGTAGATGACCACGATCAGGATCCCCTCGGGGAACCCTATCTCGAAGGACTGCCACTCCTTGAGGCGCAGGGCGCGCAGGAACCGGGGGACGGGCCACGGCCATCCCCAGGGCGAGGCCACGTCGATGAGGTTGGGCGAGGGGACGGCGCCGGAGAAGATGCCCCTGAGGGGGCGGCCCTCCCTGACCAGCTCGGCCGGGGGCGCAGTAAATCCGAGGGTTTTTTCGGG
>QKIM01000271.1 GCA_003249585.1 Deltaproteobacteria bacterium | reverse complement strand
GCCCACAGCCGTCCTTCCATCCCACAGCGGTCCATCCTGCCCACAGCCGTCCATCCTGCCCACAGCCGTCCATCCTGCCCACAGCCGTCCTTCCTGCCCACAGCGGTCCATCCTGCCCACAGCCGTCCATCCAGCGCTTCAATCGTCCTTCCTGCCCACAGCCGTCATTCCTGCGAAGGCAGGAATCCATAAACCGTTATTGTAAAAAGTTGTTATTAAAGGGTATTTAACCTATACCGCCCCCTCCTCCAAAATGCCCTCAGGCGGCCCCGGGGCATGCCTGGGAGGGGCTCCCCGGGAGTACCCTTTATTAAAATAGTGGGGGGTGGGGTCCACGGGCCCCTTGGTGCCTCCCGGAGCCACCTGGGGCATTTTAGCCCGATTTTTCCCTCCACAAACGCCGCCGAAACCTGAAGAAGAGCTGCTGTTTCAAAAGGCCGGCAGTTTGGCGGGCCAGCCCCAAAAACGAGGGTAGGCCACGGCGTGCCCGTACGACCGTGTTTCCATGTGTCTGGTGTTTGTCAATGAGTTGCGAAATCATTTTCGTTAAATAGGGTTTACGTATCCGAATTTGGGGGTATAGTGTGCTGTGGACCTGTGTCCGATGGAGGTGCCTATGAAAACCTTGCTTAGCCTGCCCCTTGCCCTGGTGCTGATCTTCGGAGCCGTCTCCTGCGATACGGAGGACGACGCCAACAACGCCTTCAACAACACCAGCAGCACAAACAACGTCAACAACACCACCGCGACGAACAACACCAACAACAACGCCGGGCTCCTCTACGGGACCCTGACGGTGTCGGCCACCACGGCCAGTTACCATGGCATGTACGCTCCCGCCAACGTCGCAGTCCTGTGGATCATGAAGGCCGACGGCACCTTCGTGCAGACCCTCTACCTGGCCCAGCGCTTTTACGGCATGTACCTCGACGAGTGGCTGTCCGACTCCGGCTGGGACGACACCGACGCCGTGACGCAGGCCTCCCGCATGTCCCACGGGACCATCACCGGGACCTGGAATCTCAACGGAGTCGAGCCCGGGGAGTACGAGTTCTGGGCGGAGTTCACCGAGGATAACCGCGCCGGGCGCAACGACCACGGGACCATCACCCTCGATGGGACGGCGGTCACCGCCACCGCCGAGGTCACGACCACCTTCCCCTCCCTCACCGCGACCTTCACTCCTGCGGCACGCTAGCCGAGCCCACTCCCTGGCAGTTTTTTTCCGCATCCCGGCGGGGGGACGTGTGGTAGATTGTGATCGCCCCGATCCATGGAAGGAACGCCCATGCGCCAGCTCGACCCGAGATCCCCGATTCTCCCGCTCCTCGTCGTGCTCCTGCTCCTTGCCCCCTCGTGCAAAAAACAGGAAGAGGGCGGAAAACCCCTGTGGGAGAAAGCGTGCAGGCATCTTCTGAAGGTCATGGAGAGCAAGGAAAAGCCCGGGATGCTGACCAAGTGCATGGACCGCTTCGCGGTATGGGACAAAGGCGAGGCCGACCGGTTCGCCCGCTGTGTGCTCACCAGGACGAGCGAGGCCGGCTTCGAGCAGTGCCCGCCGCCCTCGGCGCTCAAGCGGCAGCTCGAGGACACGCGCGCCATCGCCCGTAATCGGCTGAAGCTCACCTCCCTGAAGATGCTCATCGAGAGCCACAGGGCCAGGACCGGCCGCATCCCCTCCACACTCGAGGAGGTGCTCCCCAAGGCCGCCGCGCGCAAGGACGCCTGGGGACGTTCTTACATCTATAAGCCCGTCAAGGGGTCCAGCCGCCGCTTCTCCCTGTGTTCCGCCGGTTCAGACGGCAAATCGGGCACGATGGATGATCAGTGCGTCTCCGAGAGCCTCCTCAAGACCGGCGGAAAGTAGTCCCGCGCGTCGGCGGTTTGTCGCTGCTGGAAAGGCAGGAACCCGGGATGGATGCCCGCCTTCGCGGGCAAGACATAAGGGAAGCGGGCATGACGTAAGGGAAGCGGGCATGACGCGGGGCAACGGGCATGACTACGGGCAGGGACCGGTGATTACAGCAGGATGCCGGCGATGTTGGCCGTGGCGAAGGAGGCGAAGGTGCCGGCGATCATGGCCTTGATGCCCAGAGAGGCGATCTCGCCCCGTCGCGATGGGGCGATGCCTCCGATGCCGCCGAGCTGGATGGCGATGGAGCTCAGGTTGGCGAAACCGCAGAGCGCATAGGTGGCGATGATGGTGGAGCGGGAGGAGAGGGGGCTCGTGGAGGCGGCCAGGTCTCCCAGGTGCTTGTAGGCGATGAACTCATTGAGGATGGTCTTCTGGCCCAGGAGGGTGCCGACCTTGTCGGTTTCGTGCCAGGGGACTCCCATGAGCCAGGCGAAGGGGCGCATCACGTAGCCCAGGATCTCCTCCATGGAGGTGCCGGCCTTCCCCAGGAAGTGGTTGAAGAGGGCCACGAAGGCGATGAAGGCGATGAGCATGGCGGCGACGTTGAGGGCCAGCGTCATGCCCTCGGTGGCCCCCCGGGCAGCGGCGTCCAGGGCGTTGCGGTCGGTGATCTCGATCTGGATGTGGTGCACGTCGGCCGTGACGGGCTCTCCCGTCTCGGGGACCATGATCTTGGCGAACATGATGGCCGCGGGGGCGCTCATGACCGAGGCGGCGATGAGATGCCCCGCGTCCACCCCCATGCCCACGTAGGCGGCGAGTACACCTCCGGAGACCGTGGCCATGCCGCCCGTCATGAGGGTCATGAGCTCGGAGCGGGTCATGCGCTCCACGTAGGGGCGCACCATGAGGGGAGCTTCCGTCTGCCCCATGAAGATGTTGGCGGCGGAGGAGAGGGACTCGGCGCCGCTGGTGCCCAGCACCTTGGAGAGCAGGATGGTGAAGACGCGGACCACGAGCTGCAGGATGCGGAAGTAGTAGAGCACCGCGAAGAGGGAGGAGAAGAAGATGATGGTCGGGAGCACCGAGAGGGCGAAACTGAAGCCCGTCTTCATGAGGTCGCCGAAGACGAACTTGGAGCCCTCATTGGTGAAGAGGATCAGGCTGTTGACCCCGTCCTTGAGGGAGGCGAAGACGGCCCGTCCCGGAGCGGTCTTCAGCACGAAGAGGGCGAAGACGAACTGGCTGAGGGCTCCGTAGAGCACGGTCTTCCAGGGGACACGCCGGCGGTGTTCCGATAAAAGCCATGCCAGGCCGATGAAGACGCCGAGGCCGAAGATGCTGATGACGATGTGCATGGCGCGATCCTTCGAAAGGGGAGTGTTCCGTTCCCCGAAGGATTATTTCTTCTTGCGGGTCTTGTCCAGATCCTTCATGAGACTGTCAAGATCGTGGTCTTTTTGGGGCTTCATGGGCCCGGCACGCCGTGCTCATGCGAGATGGTCATGTGAGAATTGCTTTGAAATCTGTGTGTGAATGAGGAGGTGGCTACCAGCCAAGG
>QKIM01000155.1 GCA_003249585.1 Deltaproteobacteria bacterium | reverse complement strand
TTTGCGCACCTCCCCATAAAGATCCCGCTTGAGGGGCGTCGCGAAGGTCGCCTGGAAGGCAGCTGAGTGGCTGGACTCGAAGCGGTTGGTCCGTCCGGGGAAGCCAAGGACCAGGTTGACAGCCCCCCTGGGGTTGTGCCCTATCCCCATCTTGAGGAAGGTCGTAGGCTTGAAGGGGACGTTGCCCCGCTGGTACGCCCGCCCCTTGCCGTCGGGGGCGACGTAGGCACGCAGGAAGGTGAAATCCGCAGTGTGCCTGGGATAGCGCCAGTTGTCCACATCCCCGCCGAACTTCCCAAGATCCGATGGCGGGGCGTACACCAGACGCACATCGGTGATCTTCTTGTAGATGGACTTGTAGTATTTCATTCCCCCGGAGTAGGGATTGACCTCGCAGAACATCCCCGTGGTCTTCTGGCACTCCTCAGCCAGTGTCTCCGCCTTGATCCGCATGGCGGTGAGATTCTTCTGCAGCGGCACGTTCTTTTTGATAACGCCCCGGACCTGGTCGGTGACATCCTCGATCCGCACGGTGACCATGAGGTCGTAGCCTGGACAGGGCAGCTCCATGGAGGCATCCTTGGCATAATAGCCCTTGTCCAGGATCCCCCAGTGTTTGCGCATGGAGCTCAGGGCGGCGATGCAGCCATAGGCGACATGGTGGTTCGTCACGAGCAGGCCCTTTTCGGAGACGAAGCTCCCGGTGCCCCCGTGCGCAATCTTCATCACCGCGGGCACCAGACGTTCAATCCCTTTTGCGTCCAGAGACAGCCCAAGCTTCTTTAATTTTTTGAAGTCGAGTTTCCTGTCCAGGTTCAGCGGGATGAACATCCCCTCCGCAGCGCGGGCCTGGGGGATGCCGATGAAAAGCAGCAGGGAAAAGAGAATGGCATGTCTCATGGTGACGCCTCCAGGAACTGACTAAATCATAAAGATCCATCAGGTTCAATCAAGAACGCGAGGTCGCCCCCCTGTATTTCCATGATGAAAGGACCGTGTTCTCAGGTCGCAGGTTTCACGGTGTGGATGACCTTGCCGAGGATCCGGAAATCTTCCCGGGCGGTCACATCGATGGGGTTGTAGCGGCTGTTTTCGGGGACGAGGAAGACACTGTCCGGGGAGATCCGCAGCCGCTTGACCGTGGCCTCATCACCAAGAAGTGCAGCAACAATATCGCCTCGCTCGGCGACGGGCTGCTGGCGGACGATGACGAAATCACGGTCCTCGATGCCGCAATCGATCATGGAGTCACCTCGTACCCTGAGCGCAAAGAGCCGCCCCCGTCCCGGTGCGATGTGGGAAAGCTCCAGGTGCCCGTTCAGGTTCTCTTCTGCGAAAAGCGGCGCGCCGGCAGCGATGCTGCCAAGAATTGGGACGGCGAGCTGCCGCTCCGGAGCGGCATCGGATTCGGCAACGGAGCGCAGAATATCAATGGTGCGGGCCTTGTTCTTCTGCCGCCTGATATAGCCCTTCTCTTCCAGTTTTCCCAGCTGCTCGTGCACGCTCGGCGCCTTGACCCCGAGGAGTTTGGCCAGCTCCCTGGTGGAAGGTGGATATCCATGGCTCTGGGAGAAGTGGACCAGGGCTTCGAGAACCCGTTTCTGTCCTCTGGTGAGTTTCCCGTTCACGTGGTCGGACATAAGGTACCTCCGACCTGAATCCTAACATATGGAAGGGAGAACTCAAGCATTTTTTCCATGGGCTGACGAGGGCAAAAAAAAGGGCTCCCGAAGGAGCCCACAGTGCTGAGACAGGTGATGCCTAGCCCTTGAAGTTCTGGATGAGGTCGTCGACTACGGACTGATCGGCCAGCGTGGAGGTGTCACCCAGCTGGTCGAAGGCCTTCACGGAGATCTTCTTCAGGATGCGGCGCATGATCTTGCCCGAGCGGGTCTTGGGCAGACCATCGGCCCACTGGATGTGGTCGGGAGTCGCGATGGGGCCGATCTCGGCGCGGACATGGTTCTTGAGGACCTTCATCAGTTCCTCGGTCTTCTCCACGCCGGGGTTCAGGGTGACGAAGGCGTAGATACCCTGGCCCTTGATCTCGTGCGGGAACCCGACGACTGCGGCTTCTGCTACGTTGGGATGGGAGACGAGCGCGGACTCGACCTCGGCGGTGCCCATGCGGTGGCCGGAGACATTGATGACGTCGTCCACACGGCCGGTGATCCAGTAGTATCCGTCGGCGTCGCGGCGGCAGCCGTCACCCGTGAAATACTTGCCCTTGAATGCGGAGAAATAGGTCTCCACGTAGCGGGAGTGGTTGCCGTACACGGTACGGGTCACGCCGGGCCAGGGGAACTTGATGCACAGGTTGCCCTCGTTGAGCCCCTCAAGCTCCTTGCCCTGATCGTCGACCAGGCAGGGCTGGATACCGAAGAAGGGGCGTGTGGCGGAGCCGGGCTTGATCTTGGTCGCGCCTGGAAGGGGCGTGATCATGATGCCGCCGGTCTCGGTCTGCCACCAGGTGTCGACGATGGTGCAGTTTCCATTGCCGACCTCGTTGTAGTACCACATCCAGGCCTCGGGGTTGATGGGCTCGCCAACGGTGCCGAGGATCTTGAGATTGCTGAGGTCATGCTTGCGAACGGGCTCGGGGCCGCTCTTGGCGATGGCGCGGATGGCGGTGGGGGCCGTGTAGAAGATGTTGACCTTGTGCCGCTCGCAGATGTCCCAGAACCGATCCACATCCGGATAGTTGGGGACGCCCTCGAACATGATGGAGGTGGCGGCGTTGGCCAGAGGTCCATACACGATGTAGGAGTGGCCAGTGACCCAGCCGATGTCGGCGGTGCACCAGTAGATGTCTTCGGGTTTGTAATCAAAGACGTATTTGTGCGTCACGGCGGCGTAGGTCAGGTAGCCACCTGTGGTGTGGAGCACGCCTTTGGGCTTGCCGGTGGAGCCGGAGGTGTAGAGGATGAAGAGCGGATCTTCAGAATCCATGGACTCGTAGGGGCAGACGGGACGGGCTTCCGCCACTTCCTCGTGCCACCAGGTGTCACGGCCTTCGACCATGTTGATGGGCTGTTCGTTGCGCTTGACGACGATGACGTCACGGACGGGGGTCTCACCTTTGATGGCGTTGTCAGCGATACCTTTGAGATCAATCGGCTTCTTGCCACGGAAGGTGCCGTCTGCAGTGATGAGCACCTTGGCGCCGGCGTCGACGATACGGTCTTTCAGGGCGTCTGCGGAGAACCCGCCGAAGACGATGGAGTGGATGGCGCCGATGCGGGTGCAGGCGAGCATGCCAATGGCCAGCTCGGGAACCATGGGCAGGTAAAGGCAGACACGGTCACCCTTCTTGACGCCCTTGGACTTCAGCACGTTTGCGAAGCGGGCCACCTCACCGAGCAGCTCCCGGTAGGTGTATTTCTTGATTTCGGAAGGATCGTTGCCTTCCCAGATGATGGC
>QKIM01000634.1 GCA_003249585.1 Deltaproteobacteria bacterium | reverse complement strand
GGCCCCCACCTTGACCCCGGACAGCGCGCCTTTCACACGGCACCTCCCATTCCAAGAATTCCAGAAAACCGTAAAAAGTCTTTAACTTTGGGGTTTTCGCTCGCCCTGAACTCTTCGGGCGTCCCCTTTTCTACTATTTTTCCTCCATAAATCATAGCAATTCTGTGTGCGATCCGGAAAGTGGAGGCCATGTCGTGGCTGATGACCACGGAGGTGACCCCGAAGCGTTCGTTGGTTTCGGCGATGAGCGCGTCGACGTTGTGGGTGGCGATGGGGTCGAGCCCGGTGGTGGGCTCGTCGTAGAAGAGGATCTCCGGCTCCATCACCAGGGCCCTGGCCAGCCCCACGCGCTTCTGCATGCCGCCGGACAGCTCCGAGGGGAACTTGCGCTCGATGCCGGGCAAAGAGACAGCCTCGAGGACTTTTTCTATGATGTCCTTGATTTCACCCTTGGTTTTCTTGGTGTGTTCCCGCAGCGGGAAGGCGATATTGTCGAAGACGCTCATGGAGTCGAAGAGGGCCGCATACTGGAACACCATGCCGAAGCGTTTGCGCAGGGTGTTGAGTTGGTACTCGGACAGGGGGACGATGTCCTGGCCGTCCACGAAGATGTTGCCCGAGTCGGGCTTCACGAGCCCCATGAGGTGCTTCATGGTCACAGACTTGCCCTGGCCCGATCCGCCGATGATGATGTTGATGCGTCCCCGCTCGATATCCAGGCACAGGTTGTCGATGACGCGCTGCCCGTTGAAGGACTTCACCAGATTATGGATGCGGATCTGGTAGGCGGGGTGCTTGGCACCGATGTCGGTCGTCTCGGTCATGGCGTTCCGGTTCAGTCGATGAGGAAGACCTGGTGAAGGTCGGAGAAGGTGTAGGCCGGAGGGGCGAGGACCGGGTCGAGAAGGAAGATGAACTGGTCTCCGGCGCTCAGGTTGCTGCACCCCGTGCAGCCTGCGGCATCTATCGTGACCACGTCGGACTGGGACAGGTCGGCGCTGTAGGTCCCCGATACTTCGGGTGCGGAGTCGAAGGCCGCGCCCTGTCCGAGGACGACGAAACCGCCAGTAGTGTTTCCGGCGCTTGCACCTGTGGCGAGAGTGATGGTGTAGACTCCTCCGGTGAAATCCACGGAGGCGATCTCTATGCGCCGGGCGGTCTGCAGGTGGTTGTATCCGCCGTGGAACCACCAGTCCTCGGGATCCACGAACATGGCATAATTGGGATAGTCGAGGACGTACCAATACACGGAGCTGCGGTCGAACTGCTCGTGAGCCATGCCAAGGAGCGTGTCGCCGGCGGAGTAGTCACCGCTCTGATCGGCATCGAGGTAGAGCACACCCACGAGGAGCAGGGCCTGGACATCCCCGAGGCTCGTGCCGAAGGTGAATTTCCACGCGTCGATGGTGGCGGTGTCCATCTCGGTCCGCACATCGGGGAGGGGCGCCGACCAGCCCGCCAGTGGGGCGTCGAAGTCACCCAGCACCTGGTAGTCGGCGGGGTCGTCGAGGATGGCCAGGTGCGACATCATGAGGGGCTCGGGGGGAGTGTAGCCACCAGGGAGCGCGGCCGCATCCACCATGGCCCACAGGACTCTTGTATCCGATGTCTGGGTGGAGACGACGGTCCCCTCGACCGTAGGCTCGTAGAGGGGAGCCCGGGTCACGGAGATGTCGACGAAATCCTTTTCGGACTCCCAGTCGAGGAATTCGGGGTCGCTGCCGACACGGTCCACGATGGACCAGCCCAGGTGTTCGAAGGCGCCGCCGGCGTCGAGCGCGTAGTGGAGGACCGCCCCGTCGAGGCGGGCGGCGATGAGGGGTTCCCCTTCGTTCCACGAATAATCCTCGTTGAGATCATCGTAGACGACCACGACGAAGATCCCGAAGTCGATGCCCAGGGTGGCGTCGTGGGTGAGGAGGGAGGGATCGGGGGCGATGGGGAGCTCCAGCTCATATTCCACGGGGCCCGGGCATGGGCAGGTGGTCTCCGAGTGCATTTCGGCCCTGAGGGGATCTGTCAGGTCGATGGTGTCCCGATCGAGCATGTTGAGGGCCATGAGGGAGACCCGGGCCGCGTGGAAGCCCAGGGGATGGTAGTGCTGGGTGTTGGCGATCTGGCCGGTGATCATGGGGCCCGCGAAGTTGAAGACCACCTCCGACGGTTCCGCAATCCCGGCGAGGGAGAACCGCAGGGTGGCGGTGCCGTTTTGCGAGGTGTCGGCGGAGAGGACGGCCCGGCCGTTGCCGTCGGTGGTGAAGGCGTCGGGGGAGAAGAGGATCACTCCCGAGGCGTCGGCCACGGTTCCCGACGCGCCGGTGATCACACCGGAATCGTCGTTGAGGGTGGCACGCAGGCTGAAAGAGCCCGAATCAGGGCTGTAGGTGGCGGCGAGGGGGATGATGTCGACGTCGAAGGCGAAGGTGGCCTCCGTGGTGGAGTCGAGGGTCACGGCGGCGTCCAGGGGGAAGGCGTCGGTGGCGCCGATTTCCGCGGAGAAGGTGGTGGGGCCCTGGTGGCCGGTGCTGAAGATGAAGGTGGCGACGCCGTCGGATCCGGTCACGGCGTTCTCAGGGTCGAAGGTCGCGTCCTCCATGCCCGAGGCGGGGATGACGGCCCGACCCGCCACAGGAGCCCCCGACTCGTCGAGAACCGTGACCGTCACCTGGGCGGTGAAGGCCTCGAGGTCCACGGAATAGGCGATGCCGGCGAAGGCGATGGATGACCGATCCAGGGAAACGTCGGGTCGGGATTCGTTGCCGTCGTCGTCGCATCCGGCAAGGAGAAGCGTGAGAAAAAGCAGCAGAAAAAGGCGTTTCATGGGGACCTCCGTACTTGTACTTCCTATATCATTGGCGCCGCACCCTTTCAAGCTGATGTGGGTCGATTGTGGGGGGGCCTGGAGGAAAGCCGCGGGGGGCGTAGGTTTATGTAGTTTGATGTAGGATAATTTGCCACATTGTACGAAGGGGGATATAGTCGGGACATGGAGGCACCCGGCCGGCCGCGGACAGCGCGGCGAGACGGTCGGGACACCCCCGGAGGTCAGCGATGTCCCACACGAGTGTCCGCAAAACGACAGGCAGTCCGTCGAAAAACGGCCTCGGGGTCCTGAATTTGAAAAAAGTTGTTAATTCAATTAACTATCAGTTGCTCCCCCCTCGCTACCGGCTTGGGCGGATGGATGTAAACACCAATCTTATCAATTTGTTAAGAAAGAAAGGGTGAGTATTTGAAAATTATGGAGAATGCACTACATTTATCGGGGAGCGAAAAAAGCGAGGTCTCTTTGAAATCCTATCAACTCCAGCTGCCTATCGAAACTCCGGTGTACCGACCCCGCGGGCTCTCCCGCCGGCGGAAGGCTCCACCGGCGCGCATGGCGGTTTTTCAGGAGGCAGTGGAGACCCAGGAATCCTCGTC
>QKIM01000076.1 GCA_003249585.1 Deltaproteobacteria bacterium | reverse complement strand
GGGGGTCCTCTTCTCCAGGGACACGAGCTACGCCTACATCCTCACCTCCAGTACCAGCGGGTTCACCCTCCTGACCATGGACCTCACGACAAGCCCCAAGCCGAAATTCCAGGACAAGAAGAAGTTCTCAGGCTCGAAGCTCCTCGGGTTCGGCTACAGCGCCTCCCGCAAGGTTCTGGTCGCCATCACCGATCAGGGCGTCCAGGGGTTCAGCCTGGAGAGCCCCGGCTCCCCCATCGCCAGCGTCCTCCAGCCCTGGCCCAAGGGCTTCGCCTCCAACACGGTGGTCGAGGCGGCCCTCAGCCCCGACGGCAAGGTCGTGGCTACGCTGCTCACCACGGACAACTCCCTGGCCTTCTTCGACGTGCAGGTGCTCCACAACATGAAGACCGGGCCGAGGCTCCAACTCCTCCCCGAGGCCAAGGTGCCCCTCCTGCGTTCCCTGAAGTTCCATGAAGAGAAGTCGGGGGCGACGCTGTACGTGCTCACCGGTGACACCCCCGCCTCCCTCAAGGTGGGCTACCACGACAACCGCGTGGTGCTGGTGGAGGTGCGTTCGGCACCCGACCGGACCCAGGAGATCAAGGCGAAGGTCGAGGCGACCCGCCCTCTGCTCATCGACAAGGTGACCCCCTCCACCCTCACCTTCTCCCGCCGGGGCGCCAACAAGCTCGAGGACACGGCCATCACCAAATGGACCCGCTACTTCTACTACACCATGTTCCACGCCGAGCTGCTCACCCTGGCCAAGAATCCCCTCTCGACGCCCTCGGGGCTCCAGGCGGGCATCGAGCTCCTGGCCGGGCTCCCCTTCCTGGGGGTGCTCCACCGCCTCGACGACAAGAGCTCCCCGCGGACCTTCCGCAAGATCCCCAAGGTGACGGGCGCTTTGTCCATCTCCACCGACGGCAGGCAGGCCCTGGCGGTCAACTGCATTCCCAGGACCGACAAGGCGAAACTTTCGGTCGCCATCCCCTGCGAGATCGAGGTCGTTGATCTCGACACGGGGCGCAGCCAGGCCCACCCCTCTGGAAAACTGACCCCGGCAGCCTTCGTTCCCCCCTTCCGCTTCGGCACCACCGCCATCCAGGACTGATCATGGCCTCTCCCGTCACCACAACCCACCTCGCAACACTCAAAAGCCAGGGAAACCCCATCGTCATGGTGACCGCCTATGATGCCACCATGGCCCGCCTGGCCGACCGGGCCGGGGTCGATGTGCTCCTGGTCGGAGACTCCCTCGGGATGGTCGTGCAGGGCCACCCCACCACCCTCCCCGTCACCCTCGACCAGATGGTCTATCATACGGCCATGGTGCGCCGCGGTGCGGAGCGCCCCTTCATCGTCGCAGACCTCCCCTTCGGGACCTTCCAGGTGAGTGTCGAGGCCGGGGTCGAAGCCGCCCTGCGCCTGGTGAAGGAGGGCGGCGCCCACGGCGTCAAGCTGGAGGGCGCGACCGGACAGGTTCTGGAGATCGTGCGTATGCTCACCTCCCACGGGACGCCGGTCACCGGGCACGTGGGGCTCATCCCCCAGTCGGTCCACGGGCTGGGCGGCTTCCGCATGCAGGGCCGTGACGAGGCCAACGCCCGCCGCATCCTCGATGACGCCCGCGCCCTGCAGGACGCGGGGGCTCATATGATCGTCCTGGAGTCCATCCCCTCCGATCTGGCCGCCACCATCACCGGGGCCCTGGCCATCCCGACCATCGGGATCGGCGCCGGACCGCGCTGCGACGGCCAGGTGCTCGTCGTCAACGACCTCCTGGGCATGGACGACGAGTTCTGCCCGAGCTTCGTCCGCCAATACGCCTCCCTGGCCGGGACCATCACCGACGCCCTGAGCCGCTACGCCGGGGAGGTTCGCGCCGGCGCCTTCCCCCCCTCTACACAGCCATGACCCGACCCCTCATCCTCGCCAGCAAACGTGAAATGTCCGCCTGGGCCGACGCCCGCAGGGCGGAGGGCAGGACCATCGGGTTCATCCCCACCATGGGCGCGCTCCACGCGGGGCACCTGAGCCTCGTGGAGCGGGCCTCCCAGGAAGCCGACGCCCTGGTGGTCTCCATCTTCGTCAACCCCACGCAGTTCGGCCCGGGGGAAGACTACGACAACTACCCGCGCACCCTCGACAGCGACCTCGAGGCCCTCTCGGCCTTCCCCGTGGCCGTGGTCTTCGCGCCCGCCGCAAGGGAGATGTACGCAGACCGGCTCACCACCGTCCACGTTGACGGACTCACGGAACGCCTCTGCGGTGCCAGCCGGCCGGGGCACTTCGACGGCGTGACCACCGTGGTCACCAAGCTCCTCAATATCGTCAAACCTCACCTGGCCGTCTTTGGACAAAAGGATTACCAGCAGCTTGCCACCATCCGAAAGATGGTTATAGACCTGGATATCGACTGCCGCGTCGTCGGCGCCCCCACGGTGCGGGAACCCGACGGACTGGCCATGAGCTCACGCAACGCCTACCTCGCCCCCGAGGAGCGCAGACAGGCTCCCGTAATCCGGGAGGCCCTCCTGGACGCCGCCAGGCAGGCCGCCGTGCTGACTCCCCGCGAGATCGAGGCCCGAACCCGGGAAGCCATCGAAGCCCGTGGCGGACGGGTAGACTACCTCACCTGCCTCGACGCCTTCACCCTGACGGACGTATCGGACTTTTCGCGGCCCGTCGTCCTGGCGACGGCCGTATTTTTTGGCAAAACCCGCCTGATCGAT
Source organism: Deltaproteobacteria bacterium (assembly GCA_003249585.1). Taxonomy (GTDB): domain Bacteria; phylum Myxococcota_A; class Polyangia; order HGW-17; family HGW-17; genus SZUA-580. The sequence continues at coordinate 720 of QKIM01000076.1, read as the reverse complement.
AATATTGTCATTGATGAACCAACCACCTAACCTCCCTTCCCTTCGAAGGCACCCCTCAAAGAAGAGTGCAGCATGAAAGAACACCTGCCATTCCAAGCCCAGTGGACCGCCCGGCTCCTTACCTGGATCCTCCAGCGCAACGTCAATCTCGAGGAGCTCATCACCGACGAGGACGTCGTCGCCGGCATCGTCTCCTACTTCACCAAGAAGGTCGCCGTGGACGAGGCGGCGGCGGGCCAGGCCCCCGATCCCGAGACCGAGAGCCTGAAGAAGGCGCTCGAAGAGGAGCTCGACTTCGTGAAATGCCGGCTGGCCGGTGCCGATCAGCAGCGGGAGAACGAGACGAAGAAGCTCGACGAGCGCAACGCCGAGCTGCGGCAGCAGATCGTCAACCTGACCCAGAAGGTGAAGGCGGGCGAGAAGGAGATCTTCGAGTCCAAGTTCGCCGTGGGCAAGATCAAGGCCTCCCTCAAGCAGGCCGAGGAGGAGTCCCGCGACTACAAGCGCTCCCTCGAGCGCAAAAACGAGGCCTTCAACCAGCTCAAAAAGCAGTTCGACCAGATCAACGAGGAGTCCGCCGTGGCCCGGGACAAGATCGAGCAGATCGGGATCGCCAACGGCAAGGCCATCGAGAAGCTGCGGGTCGACTTCGAGATGGAGAAGGTGCAGTGGGAGAAGGAACGGCAGAAGCTCCTCTACATGCTCTCCGAGCGTGACAAC
>QKIM01000267.1 GCA_003249585.1 Deltaproteobacteria bacterium | reverse complement strand
AACGGTTTGATTTACAAATATGAAGCCCAAGACTTTACATAAGTCAAGAGGAGAAATGTGCAGGACCCCAAGATGAATGTTTTCCGCATGGTGGGAGGCGGAGGTGCGCCTCGTATCAGCCGAGAACGGGGAGGATTCGCGCCGATCCGAGTTGGGTGAGTGTCTCCTGCATGGCACCGGTTATTTCGCGGTAGCAGGCCTCGAGGACCTCGGGGTCATCGCTCTTGGACGGTGGAATATGGTCCCAGGCCATGGGGGGTAAAAACCGCAGGGTGACCTGCGTGGGCAGGGGGATATAGGGGAGAAAGCCGGAGGTGATTCCCCAGGGCAGGGAGAAGACGATGGGGAAGACCTCTGTGCGCAGCCGCTGTTTCATGCCCAGGAGCTGGGCGAGTCGTTCACCCCGGGTGAGGACCACCCATGACTCGTGACACCCCACGGAGACCACGGGCACCACGGGGACGCGGTTGGCCAGGGCCAGCCGGATGAACCCCTTTCGACCGCCGAACTGGATGGTATGGCGCTCCGAAAAGGGCTTGAAGGTGTCGAGATCTCCACCAGGATAGACGATGACCGCGCCGTCGGCGGCGAAGGCGGCCTCGGCGGCCTGGTGATTGGCCCGGATCACGCCGATCTTCTCCAAAAGCCCGGCCAGACCAGGTTCACGAAACATGTAGTCGTGCCCAAGCCCAAAGACGGGGCGTGACGCGCCCTGGGCGCGGACCACGGCGCTGCCGGTCATGAAGGAGTCCACGGGCTGCAGGCCCGCGTTGTGATTCCCCACGAGGAGGGCCGGTCCAAGGGCAGGGACATGCTCGACGCCCTGGATCTCGGTCCGAAAGTAGGTGTCCACAAGGGGCATGAAACGATCGACGAGGAAGCGCACGTAGTCGGGGTCCCGGCGCTCCGGGAGAAAGCCCGTCCGGGGGTCTGTGCGGTCGATGCCCAGCAGGATCCGTCCGTAGCGCAGCAGGGTGAGGGGCGGGATGGCGTAGGTGGCCGCGGCGTTGATGCCTCTGGCCAGGATTTCGAGGGTCTTGCTCTCCATGGCCGCTACCCGCGGCGGCGCAGCCGCTTGAGGTGGTTGATGAGCCCGTTGGTGGACGCGTCGTGGGAGGTGACGGGGTCCTCGCTGTGCAGCTCGGGGAGGACCGCCTTGGCCAGGATCTTGCCCAGCTCGACGCCCATCTGATCGAAGGAGTTGAGGTCCCACACAATCCCCTGGGTGAAGATCTTGTGTTCGTACAGGGCGATGAGGGTGCCCAGGAGCCGGGGCGTCATCCGGGGGAAGAGGAAGGAGTTGGTGGGGATGTTCCCGCGGAAGGTCTTGGCCCGGGCCAGCAGGTCGAGGCGCTCTCCCGTCACGCCCGCCGCCGTCAGGTCGGCGCGGGCCTCCTCTTCCGTGCGGCCCATCATGAGGGCCTCGGTCTGGGCGAAGAAGTTGGACAAAAGCAGGGTGTGGTGCTCTCCGACCGGGTTGAGGGACTCGGCCGGGGCCAGGAAATCACAGGGGATGAGTTTGGTCCCCTGGTGGATGAGCTGGTAGAAGGCGTGCTGCCCGTTGGTCCCCGGCTCTCCCCAGATCACGGGCCCGGTGGAGTAGTCCACGAAGTCGCCTCCCCGCGTGGTCCCCTTGCCGTTGGACTCCATGTCGCCCTGCTGGAAGTAGGCGGGGAAGTGCTCCAGATACTGATCGTAGGGCAGGATGGCGTGGGTGTCCGCGCCGTGGAAGTTGTTGTACCAGACCCCAAGGAGGCCCATGATCACCGGGATGTTTTCATCGAGGGGGGCCGTCCTGAAGTGGACATCGGCCTCGTGGGCGCCCTCCAGGAGCTCAACGAAGCCCTCCATCCCGATGGAGAGGGCGATGGAGAGGCCGATGGCCGACCACAGGGAGTAGCGCCCCCCGACCCAGTCCCAGAAGGGGAACATGTTCTCGGGATCGATGCCGAAGGCGGTGACACCCTCGCGGTTGGTGGACATGGCCACGAAGTGGCTGGCCACGTGGGCCTCGTCCTTTGCGGCGCGCAGGAACCACTCCCGCGCCGAGTGGGCGTTGGCCATGGTCTCCTGGGTGGTGAAGGTCTTGGACGCCACGAGGAAGAGGGTGGTCTCGGGGGAGCATTCCGCCAGCGTCTCTGCCAGATGCGTCCCGTCCACGTTGGAGACGAAATGGAAGGAGAGCCCTTTGTGCATGAAGGGCTTGAGCGCGGTCACGACCATCTTGGGCCCGAGGTCGGAGCCGCCGATGCCGATGTTGACCACGTCGCTGATGGGTTTTCCCGTGAAGCCGCGCCAGCGGCCGCTGCGCACCTCACCGACGAAGCCCTCCATGCTTTCGAGCACGCCGAGGACCTCCGGCATGACATCGACGCCGTCGACAATGACGGGGTCGCCGGAGCGGTTGCGCAGCGCCGTGTGGAGGACGGCCCGCCCCTCGGTGTTGTTGATCTTGTCTCCACGGAACATGGCCTCGATGGCCCCGGGCAGGTCCCGGTCACGGGCCAGCCCGGTGAGCAGGCGCATGGTCTCCGAGGTGATGCGGTTTTTGGAGTAGTCGAAGAGGAGGTCTCCGAGGTGGAGGCTGAACCGTTCGAAGCGCCCGGGATCTTCGGCGAAGAGCTTCCGCATGTGGAGCTCACGGGTGGCTTCGTGGTGGGCCTTGAGGGCCTTGAATGAACTGGTGGCGGTGAATCCGGTCATGATAGCTCCTTGGGTCGCCGTTCTACTCTCCATCGGTGTCGCCGAAGGAGAGCTTCATGTATTGCATGCGCTCGTAGGCCTCGCCCAGGGTCGCGTCCTGGGCGGAGAGCGCGCCGCGGAAGGCGTCGATGGAATCGAAGCTCTTCCCCTTCATCCAGTTGGAGATGCCCTCGTTGAGCGTCGTGAAGTGACTGGGACCGTTTTTCAGGATGGACGAGCAGGCCTGGACGGTCGTGGCGCCCGCCAGCAGCTGTTTGATGGCGTCCTCGGGCTCGTGGATGCCCGTGGAGGCGCACAGATCCACGGGAAACTCCGGAGAGAGGATCCCGATCCAGCGCAGGGCCCGTGCGGCCTCGGCGGAGGAACTGAGCCCGCTGCCGGGGACCACCTTCATGGCGGCCACGTCGATGTCGGGGTGGAGGAACCGGTTGAAGAGGACCAGCGCCCTGACGCCCGAAGCGCCGAGGTCATGGAGGGTCTTGAAGAGGTTCGTGAAGTAGTACCCTACCTTGAGCGCGACCGGGAGGGTGGTCTGGGCGCGGATGGAGGTGATGATGTCCAGATAGCGCTGCTCGAGGTCCTTGCCCTTCAGCCGCTTGTCAAAGGGGGGGATGAAGACGTTGCACTCGATGGCGTCGGCCCCCGCCTGCTCGGCTTCACGGGCGAACCGCGTCCAGGCTCCCGGCGACACGCAGTGGATGGAGGCGATGACGGGAATGTCGACGGTCTTCTTCG
>QKIM01000574.1 GCA_003249585.1 Deltaproteobacteria bacterium | reverse complement strand
CAGCGGTTCATGAGCACTTCAGGGGCGATGCCCTCTCGCTTCGCCGCCTCGACCTCCGCCTGGGCGAACTCGTTCTTGAACCAGGAGATCATCCAGAACCCGCGGTAGATCTCGATGCTCGGGTTGAATCTGCCGGGATAGGGGGCCGGGTAGGCGGGCAGGTAACTGATGGGTTCGAAATAGTGCTCGGACGTGGATTGGATGGTGGCTATGGTGCCCAGGCTCAGGGCCGCCCTGGAGAGATCGATCACCCCGGCTCCCAGGGTCTCGCACCCCTTGTCGCTGGCGATGGCGATGACCGGCAGCCCTGCGGGGAGTCCCGTGGCCGCGCTGGCCTGGGTCGTGAGGGGGCCCACCGGGGTCCCCGGCTCCACAAGATCCACCAGCTTTTCGGGTTCCACGGGGAAGAGCCGTGCCGTGAGCTCTCCGCGTCGTGACCAGCGGTTTTGTGAGTAGTTGAATGGGATATGACCGATCTGGCTGGCGGTGGAGTCGATGAAGCGCCCGGTCAGCCGGTGGTGGAACCATGTGGACAACATGCCGAAGATTGCCGTCTTCTTCCAGATGTCAGGCTGGTGCTGCTGGATCCAGTTGCCCTTGCCCTCCATCTGAATGCGGACCACCGCCTCGTTCATGCCGACAATTCGCGCTCCCAGGCGCTGGAGCAGGGAGGGGCGGTAGACAGGGGGGCTCTGTCGCTGGTCCATCCACAGGATGGCAGGGCGCAGCGCCGTGCCCCTGGCGTCCATGCAGACGACGGTGTCCCGGATGGTCGTGAGGCCCAGCGCCGTAATTCGGGCAAAGGCTTCGGGGGCGGTCTTTCTCAGGATTTCAATGGCGGCCAGCATGGCCCGCCAGTATTCCTCGGGATCCTTTTCACTCCAGCCGGGTCTGGGCGCATTTCCAGGGGGATAATGCACCTGAGCCTTGGCCAGGAGGGCTCCGGCAGGGGAAAAGACGAGTGCGCGCAGGCTCTGGGTACCGCAATCGACGCTCAGCAGCGTGGGATCCATGGTTCTCTCCTTGTCGCATGACTCTACCACAGCCCCTCCCATCAAGAAAGATTCCAGAATCAGTTCCGGGTCAGAGGATGCTGGGGGTGATGTCCAGATGGATCGGGGAGGGAAGCGGTGTCGAGGAGAGGCAGGCCGCGGCGGCGTGGAAGGAGCCGGGCCAGGTGGTGTGCGCGAGGGTCCACGTGCCGCCGTGGGCAGGTGCTGCCGTATGGGGAGGTACTCCACGATGGACCGTGAAGGAGTCAAGACCCAGCGAGAGTCCCTCTCCCACTGCTTTGATGTAGGCCTCCTTGAGGGTCCACAGTTCGAAGAAGGCGTCCCGCTGCTCTTTGGCCGGGAGGGCCTCCAGAGTAGCGACCTCGGCTGCCGCGAAGAATCGTCGCCAGAGCCGCTGGGGGTCAATGTCACGGCCTGCGTTCTCGATGTCGACACCCACGGCACACCCGCGGGATACCGCGATGAGCGTGTAGGGCCAGGCGTGGGAGATAGAGAAATCGAGGTCTGGGAGGGGGGCTTCCCTCAGGATCGGCTTCCCGAAGGCGTTGGCCGCCAGGGTGACGGCGCAAGGATTGAGACTGTGGTAATCTGCCAGCAGCCTGCGCACGCCGACCCTCCCCGCCAGGAACAAGGTGCGGTCCTCGGGGCGGTGCAGCTTCTCGGCGCGGTGGAGTTCATCGGGAGACAGCCAGCGCGGGTACGCCAGGAGGAGTCCCTCGCACGAGAGCGCTGAACAGTCGATCAGAAGGTCGTGCCACATGCCTTGCTCCCAAGGACGAGGCCGACATACACGAGGAAGAACCCCACGATGTTCTGGAGCCCTACGGAGATCAGGAAGGTGGAGAGGCGCTGGCCCGTGACCAGGGAATGGGACTCGAACATGTAGGTGGAGAAGGTCGTGAAGGCTCCCATGAAGCCCGTGATGACGAAGAGCTTGTGGGTGTGGGAGAGCCCCTTTGCCGTGATCACGGCAAAGGCGAGGCCGAAGAAGAAACACCCCAGCAGGTTGACGAGGGTCGTGCCCAGGGGATAGGAACCCCCGTAGACCCGATCCGCGGCCTTTCCGAGGCCGTACCGGGAGAGGGTGCCAAGGGCGCCGCCGAGAGCCAGTGCAAAAACGTTCATGTGGCGCCTCCTTTCTGAAAACATGCTATAGCGCAGGCTTCGGTGCGAAGGAAGGGAAAAAGCGCGCCGCCCATTGACTGCGGTGGGCCGAAGTGTACACTCGTGGCCAGCCCCGATGGAGCGTCTCTGGAGAGGCTCTGCGGTGGCAGGAGCGTTGCCATGAAGATCATCGATCTGCGTAGTGATACGGTCACGAGACCCACGGCCGCCATGTTGGACGCCATGCTGGCTGCCCCCACGGGGGATGATGTCTACGGCGAAGACCCCACGGTCAACGAGCTGGAGACCAGGGCCGCCGCCCTCCTCGGGAAGGAGGCCGGGCTCTTCACCCCCTCGGGCACCCAGGCCAATCTGGCCGCGCTCATGAGCCACTGTGGCCGGGGCGATGAGTACATCGTCGGGCAGCACGCCCACACATACAAATACGAGGGTGGCGGTGCGGCGGTGCTGGGCAGCATTCAGCCCCAGCCCCTTGATTTCGAGGAGGACGGTACGCTCCCCCTGGCGAAGGTGGTGGCCGCCATCAAGCCCGATAACTACCATTTCGCCGTCACTCGCCTGCTATGCCTCGAGAATACCCAGTGGGGGCGGGTGCTGCCGATGGCCTACCTCGAAGAGGCGCGAGCCGTGGCGGACAGGCACGGGCTGGCCATGCACCTGGACGGGGCGCGGCTCTTCAACGCCGCGGTGGCCCTTGGCGTTTCGGCCAGGCGGATTGCCGACCACTTCGACTCTGTTTCCGTCTGTCTCTCCAAGGGGCTGGGGACTCCGGTGGGATCGGTGCTTGTGGGGACCCGGGAGTTCATCACCGCGGCCCGTCGCTGGCGCAAGCTCCTGGGCGGTGGCATGCGACAGGCGGGCATCCTCGCTGCGGCTGGAATCCATGCCCTGGATCATCACGTGGCGCGGTTGGCCGAAGATCATCGCAACGCGGCAGCCCTGGGAGAGGCACTGGGCGAGCTCCCGGGGATGGCGGTCAAGACGGAGTGGCTGCAGAGCAACATGGTCTTCGTGGAGATGGACGCGGATGTGTCCACGGCCATGGCGGACTGGCTCAAGCCCCACGGAGTCCTCATCCATCCTGGGACATTGGTGCGACTGGTGACCCACCTGGACATCGATGCCAAGGACATCGAACGTGCGGCAGGGCTTATGGCACAGTTTTTTTCTGATGGCCATCACCTGAAGGACGGCCAGGGAAAGACCCCCGACTACTTCCACTAGGATTCTGACGGCTCAGGGGGTGACACAGTACTGGGTGGTGATTTCGCAGTCCCGGGTGCAAGCCAGGATGCCGTTCT
>QKIM01000186.1 GCA_003249585.1 Deltaproteobacteria bacterium | reverse complement strand
TCCTTTTCCCGTCTTCACAACCCCCTACAGGAAATGAGGGGATCCCCCAGCTTGATTAGTCAACTCTTATTTCTTGCGATCACCCTGCACGGCTGGCCCGTACGGCAGGACGTGTCCCCCGATTCGTGCTATAGTGCCGTCCATGAAAGGGGAATCCCATGCGCCGACTCATCCCGATCCTGCTTTTCTGTCTCATGGCCATCGCCTGTGACGACGACGCTTCGAACAACACGACCAACGTCAACAACACGGCCAACGTCAACAACACGACCAACGTCAACAACACGACCAACGTCAACAACACGACCAACGTCTCCTGCCCCTCGGATTTCACACAAATGTCCGAGTACGACGCCTATCGTGGCCTCCTGACCTGCATCCAGCAGAATCCGACGGCCCCCGAGGAGAAGATCGCCGCCTTCATCGGCCATGTCCGTGCGGGCTCCGGCTTCCCCATCCGACATGAGCAGAAAGTGGTCTTCGTCTACTACGCCAACGCCGCCTACGACACCGAGGATGACGACAACACGGAGGAGGACTTCGATCAGGACCGCCGCTTCACCCCCATCGCCGTCAGCGGCGATTTCAACGGCTGGGCCGAGGCGGATCCCGCCTGGCAGCTCGTCGACGCCGGGAGCACCTTCTACCACCTGGAGGTCACCCTCCCGGCCACAGAGGCCGCAGGCTCAGCCTACAAGTATATCGCCCGGGACACCACCGACAGCGCCGTCTGGTTCTCCGATCCCCTCTCCCGCAGGTTCCAGTACGATGCCTACGGCCGCTACTCCCTGGTGGCGGGCTCCGACGAGGCGGGGCACCTGGAGCTCATCCGTGACGTGACCGCCACGGCCCTGGCCAACACCCGGGACGTTTACGTCTACCTGCCCCCGGGCTATGAGAGCGCCGCCGACGCCTACCCCGTGCTGTACATGCACGACGGCAACAACCTCTTCGACCCAGCCCAGCCCTGGTCCAACGGCACCTGGGACGTGGACGGCGTGGTGGAGCTGGAGCTGGCCGCCGGAAACATCAGCCCCTTCATCGTGGTGGGCATACCCAACAACGCCGACCGCATGGATGAGTACACCCACGTGGAGGACGAGCTCTCCGACGGCGTCAACACCTACCTGGTGGGCGGCCGGGGAGAGGACTACGCCGACTTCGTGGTCACGGACCTCATGCCCCGCGTCGACGCCCGCTACCGCACCCTCACGGACAGGGCCCACACGGCGGTCATGGGGTCCAGCCTGGGCGGCCTCATCTCCTATTACATCGGCCTGCTCTACCCGGAGCGCTTCGGGCTCGTGGGGGGCCTCTCCTCCACCTTCGGCTGGGGCGCCTTCTCCCTGGGCAACCCCACCATGGAGGACCTCTATGGTGCCGAGGATCTCATGAGCCTCAACCAGGTCTACTACCTGGACAGCGGCGACAGCCCCACCACCCCCGTGAACCCGCCCGCCTGCCCCACTCCCGACACCGAGAGCGAAGACAACTACTGCGAGACCGCCTCCTTCCGAGACATGCTCATCGACGGGGGCATCGACACCTTCCCCGACGATCCCGACGCCGTCCCCCTCACGCCCGCCGACATCAACATCTACCACTGGCACGAGGCCGACGCGCCCCACAACGAGGCCGCCTGGAACCAGCGCCTCTACCGCTCCCTGCGCCTGTTCTTCCCCGCGCAGTGAGCGCGCCAGGGCGGGCCACCTCGTCGAGAGCCCCGACCAGTTCAACTGCTGAGTCGTCCTCGCGAAGGCGGGGACCCATTTTTGACTTTGATTTCAATAAATAGATTGGATTCCCGCCTCCGCGGGAAAGACGAAGTGTCGGGCGACAGATACTCCTGACATTAGACTGGTCAGCGCTCTATAGCCCCCGTTGATCAAGTGAAGGGGGGATGAATCGCTACTGCAGCGAGATCATGACATCGTCGATGAACCAGTTGTCATTGACGTCGCAGTTGCCGCAGTCGTACCCAACCTGGAACCCGATCTGGATGGTCTGCCCCGCGTAGGCGGTCAGATCCACTTCGGTGTACACCCAGGCGCCGCCGGAGTCCTGACTGTACGCTGGCAGATAAGCGAGGGGATTGTCGCAGTAGTCTTCGAGTACATATGGATACCCACCCACGGGGGTCACCTGGGTGAAGCCTGCCCCGCTGTCCACCTCGATGATCCCGCCGTCCGGGAGGAATAAAGGGTCGCCTCCGCAGTTATCGAAACTCCACACGTGCCAGAAGGAGAGCGTGAGGGTCTCTCCGCCACTGACCACAGGAAGTTCGATTGCGGGACTCGCGAGGCGGGTGCTCCCGCTTGCTTCTGGCGCCGTGCCGCTGAAGGTCGACAGTGCGCCGCCATGGATCTGCACGGCCGAGACCGCCCAGTTATCGACCATCGCACCGGAGTTATTGTTGATGATGCTGTGGGTCCAACCGGCGGCGAAGCCGCTCTCGAAGCCCTCATAAAAGACCAGCGCATCATAGAAATACTGACAACTCCCGCCGCCGCAGAACTCACCGGAGCCGCACGCATTGCCGCAGGCGCCGCAGTTGGCCTGGTCGTATTCAAGATCCACGCACTGGGTGCCGCACAGGTTGAGGGTGCTCGGGCACTGGGGCTGGCAGCCACCGGCCACGCACATCTCGTCGACGGTGCAGCTCACGCCGCAGTCCCCGCAGTGGCCCGGGTCGTTGTCGAGATCAGTGCACACGTCCGCGCACAGGGTCATAGTGCTGGGGCACTCGGCCTCGCAGCCGCCGGTCACGCACACCTCGTCGAGCCCGCAGGCCACGTCGCAGTCGCCACAGTTCATTGGATCCGAGTCCGTATTGACGCACACATCGGAACACAGCTCGAGGTAGCTCGGGCACTCGGCCTCGCAGCCGCCGGCCACGCACACCTCGTCGAGCCCGCAGACCACGTTGCACCCCCCACAGTGGAGGGGGTCGTTCTGGAGGTCGACACAGGTCTCCGCGCACAGGTACAGGGTGCTCGGGCACAGGGGCTCACAGTCGCCCCACAGGCAGTATTCGTCAGCCCCGCAGACATTTCCGCAATCGCCACAGTTCCATTTGTTGGTGAAGATGTCGGTGCACACGCCGCTGCACTCGACGGAGCCACCCACGCACTCCAAGGAGCACTGGCCCTCCACACAGACCTCCTCGGGCTCGCATTCGTTCCCGCAGCTCCCGCAGTTCAGGTGATCGGAGTCCGTGTTCACGCAGACACCACTGCAATCCTGGGTACCACCCACACACTCAAAGGCGCACTGCCCGGCCGAACAGATCTCCTCCGCCAGGCAGACGTTCCCGCACTGGCCGCAGTTCGTGCGATCGATGTTCAGGTCCACGCAGGTCCCGTCACAGTCCTGGGTGCCACCCACACACTCGAAGCCGCACTGTCCGCCCGAGCACACCTCCTCGGCCCCACAGGCATTC
>QKIM01000135.1 GCA_003249585.1 Deltaproteobacteria bacterium | reverse complement strand
GGAGCCTGCGGAAACGCCTGTGATACGGATTTCGCCTGTGTGGCGGGGCAGTGCATCGATGGATGCGAAGGCACCCAGATCCTGTGCGGTGACACCTGCGCGGACCTCATGGTCGACAACGCCCACTGTGGGGAGTGTGGAAACGCCTGCGAAGATTATGCGCTGTGCGATGCAGGCCAGTGTGTGCCACAGTGCGGCGCCGAGAACTACACGCAGGACACCGACTGCGGGGAGTGCCTCCTCACCGGCTGCTGCGCCGAGCTCTTCGGCTGCGACACCGGGACGGATTGCGCGACCCTCCACGACTGCCTGGAGGCATGCCAGAGCGGAGACAGCGCCTGTCAGGAGGTCTGTATCACAGACTATCCCGACGGTCTCGTCGATCTCCAGGCCCTGTACGCCTGTCGGGACGAGGCCTGTCCTGCGGCCTGTGCGGCACCCGGCCTGTGCGGCACCGAGCTGACGTATGGATCCGTCGAACTGAACCAGTGCATCGAGGAGCAGTGCTGTTCCAGTTTCACCCCCTGCGCCGAGGACCCGGTCTGCCTGGACTGTCTGATGGATCCCGAGACCACCGGATGCGACACCAACGTTTTCTATGCCGTGTACGTGAGCTGTCAGCAGGGGAGCTGCGCGGGACTCTAGTAGTCTTCGCAGGTGGCGACGGTGGCGCCCAGGCGGAGCATTTCGCGATCAAAGGAGACGACGTAGGGGTAGAAGGTGTCCCAGGGGAGGAGACCACGCTTCTGCATGTAGGTGGAGCCGTTCTCGAACCATCCCCACAGCTGTCCCCTGTAGAGATCCAGATCCTCGAGGCCCGCGGGGAGGCAGGCGACGAGCTGGGCCTCGTCGGCGCTCGGGTCCCACAGGTAGATGGCGGAGATGTGGTCTCCGTAGCTCTGTGAGAAGAGGAAATAGGTGTGGCCGTGGTCGACGAAGGCGGTGACGCCCTGGACCTTCACCTCGGGGAAGGTGAACTCCTGGGCCTCGCCCATGCCGGCGAGGGTGCCGTCGACCGGGAGCTCGTAGCGCTTGACGAGGACGGGATCCGTATCGGGATCCTCCACGAAGACCCCTACATAGAGGGCGCCGTACTCGCCCTCTGCGGGGCTGATGTCCAGATACTCGGCAACGCCGGTCTCGAACTCCTCGAGGGGCTCGAGGGTGAATTCGGCCGGTCCCTGGCCCGCGTTGCCGGGATCCACCTCGGTGGCCGTGGTGAGGTCGAAGCGGTACACCTTGCCGTCGGAGCCCACATAGAGGTTGTCCCCGAGGACGCCGATGCCGCCCACGTGGCCCAGGAAGCTGGTGCCGTCGGCCGTCATGAGGCGCATCATGCCCAGCACGTCGCCGGTGAGGGGATCGGCCTCCACGACGATGGAGGGATAGTTGCCGGGGTTCGCCCCGGTCTCGTCCTTGTAGTAGTAAGCCATGAAGAGGTTCCCCGTCGTCTCGTGCACCGCGAACCCCTGGGGGATGTAGTTGTCGTTGAGGTAGGGGATGCCCAGCTGGCGGGTGACCAGGTCCAGATCCGCGTGCTGCTCCAGGTAGAGCGCGTCTTCCTGCCGTGCGAAAGAGTCCGCCGTGCCGTCGAGATAGTCGTGGTAGGCGGGGCGCCCGAGGTAGGGTCCGCCGTCGCGCAGCTGGGGGGTATTGAGGAGACGGTGGGCCACGGGCCAGTTGCGCACCTCTACGGAGTAGATCTCACCGTCGAAGAAGCTGTCCGTCGCCACGCCGCCCTCGAAACGGGCGCCCACGGCCACGGGAGTGGCCGGCGGGGAGAAACTGCCCAGCTCATCACTGGAGGCCTCCCCGACGAGGAGTCCGTCGACGTAGAGGCTGATGTTGACCATGGTGCCCACCTGCCGCACCCGAAGGTGGGCAAAGACCCAGGTGTCCGTGGGGAGGACGGCGGGGGTCCCGATCTGGATGGAACCGTCGGCCAGGGTGACATACCCGCGGAGGAGACCCTCGAAGAGCTTCAGTTCGAAGCCGAGGTCGCCGTCGTTGGTGGAGGCGATCATGCGGGTGCCGGAGGTGACGCGGGTGTTGAACAGGGCGGAGACCGTGTAGCCCACCTCCTGCACGGCGACGGGATCGCTGGCCAGAAAGGCGGTGGTGGCGCCGTCGAAGTCCGCGGGCGCGAAGGGCGAGAGGGGCTCGAGCCTCGAGTAGGTTGTGACCATGGGTGTGCCCGACCAGGTCCCCTCGGACTGCCAGGTGGCGGTGCCATCCACGGTGGAGCGGAAGCGGAACACCGTCTGCCGGTCGGTGCCCAGGCAGTGGGGATCCGTGGGGGTCGAGGACTCGCAGGGGGCTTCGATCTCCAGATCCTGGCTGCAGACGCTGTCTGAGCAGCTGGCGAAGTCACCGCATGTGAGGGCACAGGCGCCGCAGTTGGCGTCGTCGGCGGAGAGATCCAGCTCGCAGCCGTCGGACCCCGCCTCGGCCAGGTCGCCGTTGCAGTCGCCGAAGCCGTGCAGACAGGCCGCGGCGCACTGCCCGGCAACGCAGGTCGGGGAGGCATTGTCCAGGTCCGTTGTGCAGACCGTGTCACAGCTTCCGCAGTGCTCGGCGTCGGTCTGGAGATCGAAACAGGATTCGCCGCACAGGACGAGCCCCTCGTCGCAGGAGTTGTTTGTGTTATTGATATTGTTTGTGTTATTGTTGTTGTTGCTGTCGTCGTCGCAGCCGAGAATAGCGGCGGAGAGCGCGATGATGGTGAGCAATGTCCTGATTTTCATGAAGTTCCTCCAGTGTTGCTGCACACAGTAACAGTTGGCCCCCGTGTTGTACAGAGTATTGTTTTTATTGAAGCAATGGAGGGGTCAGGGGGTCTGTTTCCAGACCGTGCGGCCTCGGGTATCGATGTACCGACGCCGGTAGTCCTTCATGACGGCGGCGAGCCCGTCCCGAAAGGGGGTACCGTGGGCGTATATGGCCGGGATGACCACCTTGCCCCTGAGATTCAGGTAGCCGTATCGGGAGGACTCCTTGAGGTCCCTTCGACACCGCATGCAATAGGTGGTGCGGTAGACACTCCCCGTCTCGAAGAGGGCCAGCCCGTCGCTGAAGGCCCAGATCTGGTCGTGGACAGGCTTGACGACGTACCGTCCCCTTTTGTCGATGATGCCGGAGTATCCGTGCAGGGGACCTGGCCGTCTGTAGTTCTTCGGGCGCACCGTCACCACCGCGAGGCCATGGGTGTCAAATCCGCGGGCGTCGGTGAAACGGTGCGGAATGACCAGCTTCCCCCGCCGGTCGATGTAGCCGAACCGGTAGGTCTTGTCGTCACGGACGGCGGCGAGTCCTCCCAAGAAGGCCGCGCCGTACTGCCATTTGGGGGCGATGATCTCCCGGCCGCTCCCGTCGATGTAACCGTAGCGCAGCCCGCTCCGGACGGCGGCAAGCCCCTCGGAGAACCACCAGATCTCGTCGTATTTCGGGGCCAGGACCAGGGAACCCCGGTCGTCCAGGAGGCCCTGCTTCTTCTTGAGGGAGATGGTGATCAGGCCGTTCGCCCTGGGAGCGGCCGAGTCGTAGGGGAGGGTCTTCACCGTGCGGCCCGTGCGGTCGATGAGGAGCAGCGCCCCGCCGCGCCGCGCCACGGCGAGGCCGCGGGTGTTGAAGTGCGTGAGGCTGTCGTAGATGGCCGGGATGATGGGCCTCAGGTTCGGGCCGAGGATGGAGTACCTGCCCTTCTCAGCCACGAGGCACTCCCCCGTTGGGGTGCAGCTCGCCGTGGAGTACCGGAAGGGGGTGAGGAGCATTCCCTTGCGGTTGGCCAGGGCGACTCGGTACCTGGAGTCGTTGACCACGATGCGGCCGCCCACGGGATGGGAGAGCCGGTAATAACGGGGCGGGACGACCCAGCGGCCCCTGCGGTCGATGAGTCCCATCTTCTTGTTTACGGAAGCACGGCACAGGGGGCCCTGGAACCACTCGTCTACCCAGTCGTAGCGGGCCTGGATGGCCACCTTCCCCTGGCGGTCGAGGAAGCCTGATTTGCCCTGGGCATTATACCAGAACCGGGGTGGCTCGGGGGAGCCGGGCGCGGCCGGCGCGAGGGCGGCGAGCGCGAGGAGGGCGAAGGTGTGCATGGCAACTCCCTGTGCCCGTCACAGCAGGGCGAGGATATCCTTTTCCAGCTTCTGTGGGGCGGTGGACGGCGCGAACCGCGCACGGACGGCGCCTGTCCGGTCCACGAGGAACTTGGTGAAGTTCCATTTGATCGCTCCTCCCACGAGGCCCGGCGCCTCGCGCTTGACGAGTTCATAGAGGGGATGGGTGCCGGGGCCGTTGACCTCGATCTTGGCGAACATGTCGAAGGTGACGTCGTAGGTGAGGGAGCAGAAGGCGGCGATCTCTGCCTCGGTCCCCGGCTCCTGGCCCAGGAACTGGTTGCAGGGGAAGCCCAGCACCGCGAGCCCCCGGTCGGCGTAGGCGCGGTGGAGCTGTTCGAGGCCTTCGTACTGGGGCGTGAAGCCACAGCGGCTGGCCACGTTGACGATGAGGAGGACCTTCCCCTCGTAGCGGTCCAGGGGAACGGTCTCCCCGGTGATGGAGACGGCGGTCAGTTCATGGATGGGGCTTTTTGACATAGGGGACACCTCGGTCTCAGCATACCCTCTTTGGGAAAGGGGGCGAGGAAAAAATCCTGCCGGAAGCGTCTCGGTCCCGGTCAAGTCTCGGCGGTCCATTGACACAAGGGGCCTTCACGGGGATACTGTGGAAGAAGGGAGAGTCCCATGACCGCCCACAGGCTCCTTTTGCTGCCTCTGTTCGCCCTCACCCTCCTCCTCGCCGGGTGCCCCGGGAACGACGACGCCCTGTGCGAGGGCCCTGACTGCGCCTGCCCGGCGGGGGCCGTGGAGTACCCTGAATTCGGGTGCCTCGACTCCGGGTACGCTGACAACGACCGCGACTATGCCTGGTACCTCACCCAGATGGGGACAGGGGACGCCGAGAGCGCCAACTGTGGCCCCACCTCCGTGGCCATGGCCCTGCGCTGGTACGACCCCGCCCAGGATGTCTCCGTGGCCACCATCCGGGAGACCATCACCCCCGGGGAGACCGGGTGGTGGTACACCGACGACATCGAGGCGGCCCTGGCGCGGTGGGAGACCCCCGCCCGTATCGTGGGCGCGACGGAGGCGACCCTCCTCGGTGCCCTGGACGAGGGGCGGGTGGCGCTGATCTGCATCACCATGGACCGTATCACCCTGGCCGCGGCTCCCAGGGAGACCCACTTCGACCGTTTCTACAGTTACGACTCCGGGCACTTCCTCATCGTCAAGGGGTATATCGGAGACGGAGAGTGGCTCATCGTCCACGATCCCAACAACTGGACGGGCGACTACTACGACGAGGCCGGACTTCTGCCCCTGGGCGAGGACCGTTACTACCGCACCAGCGAGGTGCTGGACTCCATGGCCGTCTGGTGGCCCTACTTCTTCGAGATCGGTATCGCCCCCGCCAAGGACCACGGTTTCATCCCCGTCGGCCACGCGGGCCCCTCCGCGCGGTAGTCTCCGACCCGGGCCGGTGTTCCCCATTGGGACCGGTGTTCTTCTCTGTCAGTTCAATGGAAAAAGAGGCCCCGTCTTCGCGGGGACGATGAAAGGTGCCCGTCTGGGCGGCGCTCCCGGTGCCGTGGTCAGCGCGGCGTGGGGCTGCCCCGGAGGTGCTCGAGGAGCACCTCGGTCTCTCCCACGGTGGCGATATACACCAGGTGGACGGTGCCGTCGGGGGCGAGGGCCAGCCGGACCGCGGTGAGGCTCTCGGCGCCGTCGTCGGTCCTGGTGGCCAGGGTTTCCAGCGGGATCCCCGTCCCGTCGAAGACACCATACTGGACGGCGCCCTCGGTGGGCAAGATCCGGGCGGCGTGGATGGCGCCGGCGGTGTCGGCCCGCAGCGCGGGGTCGTTCCACCAGTCTCCGTCGGCGGCGATGGTCCCGACGTTCCACCCCGCCGGGCCGGTCCAGGCGTGCCGCAGCTCATCGACGATCCTGAGATCGTAGAGGATGTGGATACGGCCGGCTCCATCGGTGGCGATGGATGCGGCGTTGGCGTAGTCGGCCCCCGAGGGCCCCTGATCCACGGGGATGGTCACCCAATCCCCCGAGGCGTTGGTGGCGTATCGCAGGACGTTCTCTCCCCCGTAGGCGATGTGCAGGGCGCCCGAGGCGTCAAGGGTGAGGGCCGTGGTGCCCTCGATGTCGCCCAGAGATGCCCCGGCATGGACCACGGTCCGGTTCCAGGAGTCCCCGTCGTCCGTGGCCACCATGAGGGAGCGCAGACCGGCGCTGTAGGAGAGGTAACTGATGTGGATGACGTCATCGGGGTCCACGACGATGTCACAGTAGCCGCCTGCGAACCCCACGGCGGGGTCGACGACGCGGGTGGTCCAGGCCCCCGCCGCCCTGGTGGACAGGCGCAGGGTGCCCTCCTGCGGGGAGAGGTGGACCACATGGATCCTGTCCGCCGAGTCGATGGCCATGGCCGCGAAGAACCCTGCCTCCGGGCTCGCGTCGGCGGTCTCGAGGGACTGGACTCCGTCAAGCTCCGTCAGGTACTGCAGGGTGTTGTCGCGCAGATCCAGGTAGGCGACGTGGAGCCGCCCCGTGCTGTCGCAGGCGGCGGCCGGGAAGGCGTACCACGCCCCGTCGCCCAGGGTGGTGCGGGTCCAGGTCAGGGTGATGTCCCCGTCGGGGGAGAGGGTGTCCGTGCCTGCATCGCCGCCCGGGGTGGTGGTGTCGTCACAGCCGGCTGTGAGGAGCGCGGCGAGGGCGATCAGGACGGTCAGGAGCAGGGGGCGGCGGGTCGGAAGCGGAGGAGGGGATGACATGGCTTTGGGGTTCCTGGGGTTCACCTTCGGGGCAGGGTTTGAGTATATCATGAGCCACCACCAAGTCCAGACGGTCGTGAGAGGGAGGAGCTTCGGTGAGGCTGGTCTCCAAAGGGACCAGGATCGGGCCGGTGTGACCGGATGGTGACAGTGTGCGGGGACGGCACAGGATAGGCTCTTGCCATGTTCTTGAAAATATTGTCTTTACAAAATGGCACGGGAATTGTAGTTCTTGTGGGTGCGCCCCTCTTGCGGCGGCGCGGAAAGGCAGACATCATGAAAACGCTCTATACCTTGCTTATGGTCGCGGGGCTCGTCCTCGCGGTGTCCTGTGACGACGACGATTCCAACAACGAAGCCAACAAATTGGGCGTAGGCGCCCAGTGCACGACCGTCGAGGAGTGCGACGCCGACACGGGCCAGACCTGCCTCTTCGACTTCAAGGGCGGGTACTGCGGCATCTCCGACTGTCAGGCCGACGACGAGTGCCCCGAGGGGTCCCGCTGCGTCGCCCACGACGACGGCGTCAACTACTGCTTCCTCGTGTGTACCGACAAGATCGAGTGCAACGTCAACCGCGACGTGGACAACGAGTCCAACTGCTCGTCCTCCATTACCTTTGTGGAGGAGCCCCAGGACGCCAAGGCCTGCGTGCCCCCGTCCAACTGATCCGTGGCCCGGCCAATTCCTTTGACAATCCTGGCGCCAGGGGGTTCAATACATAAAGGAGGTCGAGGTCTCATGTGGTCAAGAGTGTTCTTCGGGCTGGTGATCCTGTTCAGCCTTTCGCTGTGTTCCAAGAGGGCCGACAAGGACGGTCCGGGGCTCAAGAGGCTGCGGGCCGACATGCGCTCCATGATCGTCCTGCTCGAGCGCGGAGATCAGGAGTCGACAAAAGAGTTCCTGCAGAGCTTCGTGAATCTGAGCCGCATGTCCCGCCGCGCCACGGGCTTCGACATCGAGGCCTACGCCCAGCGTTTCCGCACGGAGGGGCGAGAGCGGTATCTCAAGGATCTCAAAGCGATCCTTCCCAATGAACCCGCGAACCAGGTGGGCACCCGATCCTACTCCTTCAACCTCCCCAGGACCGTGCTCCCCGAGAAACTGAAGCGGCTGGTGGGCAAGGCCGGCCAGGCCAGGCACCGAAAGGTGATCCGCGGCAAGAAGCTGCGCTTCCAGTGGGATCCCAAAAGAGCCCGCTATGTCATCTCTCCGAGATGAGCGAGGAGACCCGTTGAACCAGGCTTCGGAGCCCCCCTACCGAAGGATCGAGCTCGTCCAGAACTCCGAGGAGTGGTTTCTCTGGCGAGCGGGGGGGATCGGTGCGTCGGACGCTCCCGTGATCATGGGGGAGTCCCCCTTCAAGTCCCTCGACGCGCTCATCCGGGAGAAACTCCACGGCGTCCGGGTCACCCTCACGCCGATCATGGTTCGGGGGCTCAGGATGGAACCCGGCGCCCGTGATGCCTACTGTGCACGGGTGGGTGCGGAGGTGGCCCCTGCCTGTGTGGAACACTTGGAGTATGGCTGGCTGCGGGCCAGCCTCGACGGGTTCTCCACCGCAGGCGACCGGCTAGTGGAGATCAAGTGTGGCCAGGCCTCTTACAAAATGGCGCGGCGCGGGAGGATCATGGCCTGCTACAAGGCGCAGTTGCAGCATCAACTCTTTGTCACGGGTCTGGAGACCATGGACTACTGGTGCTGGAACGGAGGGAAGCGGGGGATCCGCATCGAGATCGAACGGGACGAGGCCTACCAGCAACGCCTCCTCGAGCGGGAGCTCAACTTCCTTGAGCGCCTCAGGGCGAAGGGTGGCTCCCTGTGAGGGGGGCACGGCCCGCCAGCCGCACCTGCAGACCGGAAATAAACCTTGACGTCACGGGGTTTGTCAACATAACATCCCCTATCCCGGGGCCAGGTCCCCGGCCGGTGAGGATTAACCCGATGCGATTCATGGCCTCCATTTTTGTGTGTTCCCTCCTGCTGCTCGGCTGCGACGCCGAGATCGGGGACAGCTGCTCCGTCAACGTCGACTGCTCCACCTCGGGGGATCGCGTCTGCGACACCTCCCAGCCCGGCGGATACTGTACCGTCGAGGGGTGCTCAGCTTCCTCCTGCCCCTCGGGCTCGCGATGCGTGGCCTTCTTCCCCACCGCCTCCCTCACGGCTCCCTGCGATCCCCTCACGGAGGACGTGCTGGACACCTCCGTCTCCACCGACGACTGCGACGTGGACGAGGTGTGTCTCAAGTCGGGCTACTGTGCTCCCCGGTATCTCCAGCGCACCTACTGCATGAAGAAGTGCAGCTCCGGCGGAGACTGCCGCGACAAGTACGAGTGTCGCGAGACCGGGGTCCTCGGGACCCAGCGCCTCCCCGGCGAGGACGAGTCCTACGGTACAGTCTCCGATGTGAAGATCTGCATCTCCGGAAGCTACGGAGACGACGATGTCGCCCAGTAGAGCGCTGGTCTGCCTCTTCGGGCTTGTTGCCCTGGCAGGGTGTACCAACAGCTCCTCGACCACCACGACCACCACGGCGGCGACCACCCTCGCCCCCGAGGACAAGATCCTCTTCACGGGCATCTCGCCCCACTTCGCCGACAGCCTCATCATGCATGCCTCCCGGGCCGACTTCATGGCGAAGGTCCGCAAGGGGTGGGACGTCTCCAAGCTTGCCTTTCCCGCCTACTCGAGGACCCTGGCCAACCTGGCCCAGTGGATGTCCCGCTACGAGGGCGCACCCCTGACCCCCGCCTCCCTGGAGCGCCTCAGTTCCCAGTGGGGGATCACCACCCCCTGGATCATCCAGACCTATATGAAGTCCCGTGCCACGAGCGACGCGGCCGAGGTCGCCTGGGTGCGGGCCCAGCTCGGGCGGTACAGCGAGACCCATCACATCTCCCACTACGGGCTGTTCCTGGGCAAGAAGGGCAAGGAGCGCCTGGTGGTGCTCCTCATGCAGCGGAGGATGCTCGAGCTGGCTCCCTTCCCCAAGTGGGTCCAGGTGGGGGAGTCCGCGGTGCTCTTCGGCAAGGCGGAGGTCCCCCTGAGCGGACTTGAGGTGGTGATCACCCGCCCCGACCAGAAGGTGGAGCGCCGGTTCGTGAACCTCTCCCGTGAAGGGACCTTCAAGCTGGCCATGAAGTTCTGCGGCAAGGCCAGGTACATGGGTGGCTACCGCACCGACTTCATCGGCTACAACCGGGAGGGGCCCGTGGCCCTGGCCCGGTTCGTCCTCGCCTGCGGCCGAAAGAGCATGGAGAAGCTCGTGGAACCGGTGCTGCAGAACACGCCCAGAGCCCCCATCTCCACGGTCGATTTTGAGGATCAGGTCATGTCCCGTGTGAACCAGTACCGCAAGAAGATGGGGTTTTTGCCCCTGACGTGGCACAAGGGGATCAGCAAGGCCGCGCGGGACCATGCCGGGGAGATGTGCGAAAAACTGCGGCTCATGCACGTCTCTCCCACCACGGGGAATCCCCAGGAGCGGCTCAAGGCGGCGGGAGTCGAGGGGGTGGACACGGTCGCCGAGAACGTGGGGACGGGAGATCTGCCCGGGCCCATCCTCGAAGCCTGGATTGCCAGCCCCGACCACCGCGCCAACCTGCAGCTCGCCGCGGCGACCCATGGCGCCGTGGGCGTTTGCCGCAGGGAACTGGTCGACAAATCCACCGTATACTACGCCGCATTGATGCTGGTGTCCTTCGAGGCTGCTGCCAGGCGTTGAACCGTGTGCGCCGCAGCCAGAGGGCGCTCTTCGCTTTTTCTCACCCCTTTCCGACAGGGAGCGCCGCAGTCAGCTTGACGGGGTCCCGTGAATGCGGTAGAAGTGACGAATATTTATTGTGCTTTCTTCCATTTTCTGCGTCGGGCGGTCACGTGGTGGAGCGTTCGGCCGGAAGGTGCCATCAGCGAAAGGGATCCCCAATGACCGTCAACATGCGAGTTACCCTCGGTCAGGCCAGTGTGGTCATCGACCCCCAGAACCCCCACATCATCATCGGCAGAGATCCTGCGACCTGCCACATCGTCTCCAACGATGCCAGCGTTTCGCGACAGCACGCGCAGATCTATATCGACTACGGATTCCTGTATCTGCACGACATGGGCTCCTCCAACGGCACCTGGGTCAACGGCGTCCCGCTGCGTGACCAGCCCGTCCCCATCGACCCCTCCCAGCAGATCTTCGTGGGGCAGCAGCAGCTGTTTCTCGAGGAGATGGGCATGGGGGGCAAGAAGACCATGATGGTGGCGCAGCCCGAAGCCATCCGGGCCTATATCGCCGGTCGGGAGGCCCACATGGCCGCTCAGGGCGCCGCGGTGCCCACCTACCAGCAGGCGTCTCCCCATCATCAGACGGCGGCCCCCTTCGCAACGGGATACGAGCAACCCGCCATGCAGCCCATGCAGCAGCAGCCGCTCACCCGTGACGAGCAGCTGGGACTGGGCGGTAGCGAGGGCGGACTCCCCGCCGAGTACACCTACCGGCGCCAGGGCTCCAACTCCAACGGCGTCCTCCTCATCGCGCTCAAGCAGGACACCTTCGCCAACGACAACGTCATCGACGGGTATCTCGAGTACACGGCCCTGGACTCCGAGACCATCGCCTCCATCACCATCGAGCTGGTGGAGTACCACAAGAACGGGCCCTCCAAGGGCCATGTCTGGGACCGCATGCTCGTCCGTCAGGGCCCCTGGAAGTCCAAGAAGAACGACATCCTCCCCATGCCCTTCAGCCTCCGGGTACCCACGGGAACCGCCGTCACCGGCCGCAACGTGAACTGGGAGCTGCGCGGTTACGTGGACATCAACTGGGCCTTCGACGTTCAGGCCACCTCCCCCATCAACATGAAGAACGTGGACATGGAGAAGGTGCGTGACGCCCTGGGGACCATCGACTACCGCATCGTCGAGCTCGACCCCCTCTCCCTCGGGCAGCACTACGTGGGCAAGTTCCAGCCGCCTGCCCAGCTGCGTAGCCAGCTCGGCGTCTCCAACATCAACCTGGACATCGAGTACCTCGGCGCCGACCTGCTCATCCGCATGGTGGTGGAGAAGACCTCCATGTTCAAGTTCGACAAGAAGACCGAGTTCCGCTTCGATCTGTCCCGCCTGCGCTCAGCCTCCATCCACGAGCTCGGGCAGCATTTCCTGGACAACATCAACCTGCTCATGAAATAACCGCGCCTTTGGCGATCCCCTGACAAGACGACAGTTCGGGAGGGAGCCCGACACGCCCGCCTCGGGGCGGGCGTGCCGGAGAAGAGCTGTTCTATTTCCTGGTCGTGGGCTTTGCCTTGGGTTTGGCTGCGGGCTTGGACGCAGGTTTTGCCGGGGGCCTGGTCGCCTGTTTGGTGTCTTTCTTTCCTTCGGATTTTGCCCTGGGTTTGGCGGTGGGTTTGGTCTGGGGTTTTGCCGCGGGCTTGGCGGCAGGCTTGGCCGAAGCGGTGGTCGCGGGTTTGGCGGCAGGCCTGGGCTCTCTTTTGCCCACAGGTTTGGCCGCGGGTTTTGCCGCGGGTTTGGTGTCGACCTTGGCGGCGGGTCTGCCGTCGGGCTTGGCCTCAGTTTTAGCGGCGGGTTTGGCGGCAGGCCTGGTCTCTTTTTTGCCCTCAGGTTTGGCCGCGGGTTTGGTGTCGACCTTGGTGACGGTCTTGGCGGCGGGTTTGGCGGCAGGCCTGGATTCTTTTTTGCCCTCAGGTTTGGCCGCGGGTTTGGCCGCGGGTTTGGTGTCGACCTTGGTGACGGTCTTGGCGGCGGGTTTGGCGGCAGGCTTGGATTCTTTTTTGCCCACAGGTTTGGCGGCGGGTTTGGCGGCGGCGTCAGAGGTCGTCACGGTCCTGGGGGCGCGCCGACGTGATCCGCGACGGCCCTTCCTGGAGGTCTCGCCCCCTGCGGCCACAGGCGCCGCGGTGGACGTGACCAGAGGCTCCGCCGTGTTTACGTCCACATTGAAATCCACGCCCACGTCTTCGATGGTCTCCCGGCGGACGCCGTCGGCGGCCGTCTCGGGCTGGTCGATTTCGATGTCCGAGAGCTGGGCCGGCCGTGTGTCGGAGGAGAAGTCCACGCCGTTGGTGCGGTCCCCGATCTCGATGGAGGAGTTGGGCTCCGGGGTCTTGTTGTAGTTCTTCTTGCG
>QKIM01000269.1 GCA_003249585.1 Deltaproteobacteria bacterium | reverse complement strand
GGAGATACTGTTTCATGGTGGAGAGGGTCTGGCTCCGGTCCCACGGGCAGCCATCGGGGGCGATGAGACGCCGGACGATGGCGGTGAGACGCTCCAGCCCGCGCTGGTGTTCAGTGGTGTGCATAGAGACCTGCACAGAGACTGAGCGCCCGAAGGAGATCCGCCCTCTTCGTGCTCTTGAGGAGGCTGGCGATGGTGCTGTACACCCATGGGGCATCCAGCGTGGCCAGACGACGAGCCGCGATGAACCGAGTGCGAGTGTCGGTGGATGCGGTGAATTTTTTGAGCACCGCAGTATCCGTCACAAGCGCGAGAGCGGCCAGGCGAACACCGGGAACCCTGTCGGCGAGCAGCTTCGGGAGGGTGGGCCTCAGGCCAGTATCTCCAGCCCTGGCCAGGGTCGAGACGGCCATCTTCCGCAGCTCTGCGTTGCCATGAGACACGAAGGCGAGCAGCCTCTTTCGTGCCATGGGGTGTACAGGAACCAGGGCCGCCACGGCGCCTCGCAGCGTGGCGATGTCCCGGGAACGGAAGGTCGTAAGAAAATAGTGACGGTTGTTCTCGTTTTTGAGTTTGCCCTGGGTGATGGCCACGAGGGCATGGGCTGCCCGTTCCCGTATAGCGGGAGTCCGTCCCTTGCGGATGAGGCTGCCCAATTCCCAGGTCGCGAATTTCCAGATTCGATCCCGGTCGGCGCCTCGGAAAGCTGGAATCCGATCCGCCGACGCCATGACGATCCCGTTTTTGGGGGAGCGGAGTCCGTTGACGAGAGTGAGCCCTGCGCTTTTGGTTCCCAGGGTGGAAATGGCAAGCAGGATCGTCTTGATCCGTGTCGGATCGGTTGCCTTGAGCAGCTGGGCCTTGAGGATGGGGAGGAACTGCGCCTGTGCAGAGAGCTGGATGGCCCGGAACGCCGCGTGCGCATTCTTCCCGCTGAGTTCGGGCACAAGAATCCCCTTCAAGGTGCCATACTGTCCGGGTGCTGTCATGCGGGCGCCTGCGAGGAGGAGCGAGATGCCCTGGAACGAACCGCTCTTCAACACGGTAAGAGTGCGGCGATCGAAGCAGCTCCCACGTTTCCGTTTGAGGAGGAGAAATGCAATGAAATCCCTATGTGCGTAGGCAAAGGGGAGCTTGCTCTTCAGGAGGGCGCAGAGAGTCTTGCCGTCGGCAAGGGTCAGCACGGAGCGTATCTGGCTTTGGGAGGCGAAGAGGGGAAGGAAGGGGCTCAATGCACGCGGCCCGAGGGGGGCAAGGGTCGACAGGGTCTCGACCGACTGGATGGCGCTCTGATCCATCTGGTCCCCCCCCAGTCGCTTGAAGAATGCTCCGGCGATGAAGGCATCGAGGGCCTCGGTGGGAAGACCACTCTTCGCTCCGTCCCGGACCAGTCGGGCCCACGCCAGGGCGTACAGCCCCTGTTCAAGGGATTTGGTCACGGCCATGCTGGTGGAGTACCGCACATATCGTATCTGAGACAACTGAACGCCACTGTAGGGCTTGACACGTTTGAGGGTCCAGAACATGTGCACCTTGCCGTCATCGGAGAGGAGCGCCTTGGGTGGGGGAGGAAGCCGGTCCAGCGAAGAGACGGCATCCAGTGCGGTATCGTCGAAGGGATCGTACCCCGACGAGGCGACCAGCCCAGTGGAGGAGACCTTTCCCGTCGGCGCGACGTTGATCTCTACACTCACGACAAGCCCTTTGTTGTTGAACGAGTGGGTCGCCCGGAGGAGCATCCCCGCCAACTGAATGACGTTGTCGTCCCATATTTTTCTGATGTGGGGAAGCACCTGTTTCAGATAGGTGGTCTCCGCGGAAGAGGGCGCTCCCCAGGCTGGTTCCGCACACAGAACACTCAATAATAAAGAGAAGATGAATAGTCTTCGGATCATGGCTGAGTCCCTCAGGCGGGAAGATTGCGCCCTCCTCCTGGAGGGCTACAATACCCCATTTTTCAGCACAATTCATCTATAGAATGTGAGGCCGTTTTTCTCCTCCTCAAGGTGGGCCTGAAGGGACTGTCGAGATCTTCCCCCAAGCTTTGATATAAAAACGGTGGAAACCCGGACCGCACTCTAGTATGGTTGTCTGGTTCCGATTGGTACCTGTTCCATTTTTGAGGACCGAGGAGTTTGACGCGATATGTCTATTTCCGGTGCGAGCAAGACCTCGGTGGTCTTGGGCCGATATCATCTGCTGGAGTTGATGGCTCTGGGGACCACAGCTGAGGTATACTGGGCCAAGCTGGAGGGTGGGCCTGCGCCAATCCGCAATGTAGCCGTCAAGAAGATACTCCCGGTCTACTGCGACAGCGAAGAGTTCATTCGCGCCATGACGGTAGAGGCCAGGGTGTCCAGCCTCATCGCCCATCCTTCCGTCGTGGAAGTTTTTGAGTTCAACAAAATCGATTCCGAATACTTCATTGTCATGGAGATGGTCGAAGGGAAGGATCTTCAGGCCCTGCTCGACAAGGTTCGTTCGCGAGCCCGGACCGTCTCCTATGTCGAGGCTGCCTATATAACCAAACGGATGCTGGAGGGCCTTCACTCGGCGCACACGATCTGCGACGATGCCGGGCAGCCGCTCAAGCTCATTCACCGGGACGTGAACCCATCGAACATCCTCCTCGGATACAATGGGGACGTGAAGATATGTGACTTCGGGATCGCCAAGTCGACCTTCTCGCTGAACAGAACAAAGGCAGGGGTGATCAAGGGGAAGGCAAGATATCTCAGCCCGGAACAGGCGGCCGGCCGGGAGCTTGATCACAGAACCGATCTCTTCAGCGCAGGGATCGTGCTGTACGAGATGCTCACGGGGCGGCGGCTCTGGGATGGGGGGAGTGAGATTGACATCCTGCGGCGCGCCAAGTCTGCTACGATGCCGCAGCTGGACAAGTATCTGGAGCCCGTGCCCCCAAGGCTGCGGGCCATTGTAAAGAAGGCCCTCGCCCCCAAGCCCGAGGCGCGCTTTCGCACGGCCTCGGAATTCGCAAAAAACCTTGGGAGCTTTTTGAAGAAAGAGGTGCTCGGGTACGGGCGGAACGAGTTCTCGGCGTTCATGAAGGAGTTCTTCTCCAAGGAGATCCTTCTGGACCAGGCCCGTATCGAGGACATCGAGCTTTCCAAGGTCGAGCCCGTCGAGTGTGAGGATCTCATCAGTGACGACGCCTGGGAAAGCGGCCACCTCGGGTATGGCGAATTCCTCCCGGGAGAAGGCGATTCGGCCATGGGGGCGAAGCAGGCCGCGAAGCAGGTTCCGGTGCCCTCCCCTCAGAAGGAACAAGGTGAGCTTCGGGATCCTGACACTCAGCAGACCAAGCGACCTGTGGGCCTGCAGAAAAAGCGTCCTGCCCCCGATACCCAGGAGGTGGCCATCATCGATATGACCCAGGAGATGAAGGCTGTCGCTGGGGCGGGAACGGGGGATACGCAGAACGAGGTAGAACTCTCTGAGATTTCTCAGAAGGACACG
>QKIM01000444.1 GCA_003249585.1 Deltaproteobacteria bacterium | reverse complement strand
CTGCCACAGGGCCCTCAGGAGCGCCGGGTGGTCCACACCGCCGTGGGCATAGAAGTCCCTGTCTTCGGAGAAGAGGAAGACCTCCCGGGCCGCCTCGGAGACGTCACGCAGGGGGATCCACAGGTGGAACCGGCTCTCGTCGCCGGAGAACTCCCTGAGGACATTGCCGTGCCGGTCGAAGATCCGCATGGAGGGGGTCCCCCGCTGCTCCAGCCGCTCCACGGGGTAGGCACCCAGCCGCACGTAGATCATGAACACGACCAGGAGAATGACGGGGACGGCCAGGACCGCCAGCAGCCAGCGGCGCCACCTGACGGGCCACCTCAGGCGCCCCGACCGAAAGAGGGCGGTCACCGGACGCATCTACCGCACTTTCAGGCTCCCTGAGCCGCTGAGGGCACGCATGGAAGGATCGTACATGGCCTCCACGAAGGTGGGCGGGACCTTGAACTCCCCGGGCGAGGTCGCCCTGGCCAGATACCGGAACTCATAGTACCCCGACCACAGGTCGTTGCAGAAGAAGAGGACCCGGTCGCTCCTGAGCTCGCTGAAACTGATCCTGTACTCCGAGTTGCTGGCCAGCGCCGAGGCGGCCCCCACGCCACCGGACATGGTCGAGCTGGTGGTGAGCCTGGGGTCCAGCGCCTCGAGCCCCGCGGGCAGCGGGTCGTTGATGGCGGCGTAGCGCACGGTGCTGCCCTCGGGGACCCGGGCGAAGATCCGCACGAGCACGAGCTGTCCACCCTTTACCCCGTCCGCTGGCAGCGGTTTGCCGTCGAGGGTCTCCAGCCGCTTGTACACGGTGATCTCCTTCGATGCCTCGGGCCTGGTGTTTCCCGGGGCCTTCACGGCGTACCGCGCGCGCAGGGTCACGTAGACCGGGGAGGAGGAGCTGCCGCGGTTGCGGATGGTGAGCCGTCCACCGGCCTTGAGCACCGCACCGAGGTCGAAGGTGTACCGCTTGTTGAGGGCGTTGACCGTGGTGAGGCGCTCATCGAGGCTCTTGCCGTCGAGGGCCACGGAGACCCGCAGGGGAGCGTTGCCGGGGTTGGAGTGCGCGGCATAGGCCGTGAGGGCCATGAGGGCGTAGATGGTCTGCTGCGTCGTGTACCAGGCGCCGTTCTTCTGGCTGCGGATCACGGCCCGGGCCAGGAGCGCCACGAGGGCGTCGTGGCCTCCGGTCTCAAGCAGCGCCATGAGGGCCGCGGCCTTGGTCTTGAGGGGAGACTCGAAGAGGTGGTAGTCCCTG
This sequence comes from Deltaproteobacteria bacterium, assembly GCA_003249585.1. Taxonomy (GTDB): domain Bacteria; phylum Myxococcota_A; class Polyangia; order HGW-17; family HGW-17; genus SZUA-580. The sequence goes on along the minus strand of QKIM01000444.1, from coordinate 2,230 downwards.
GGCCGCTTCGTGGCCACCGTCTTCAGGTGGCCGTGGGTGTCGAAGTGGCCGGCCAGCTCGGCGGCCAGCTCCTCGATGCGGGGGTCCTTGGGATTCGTCCGTTTGAGCGCCATGAGCAGCATCGCCTTGCCATAGACCGACAGCCTGGCGCGCCCGGCGTACAGCGGCGCGATCAGGGCGGCGTCCTGCGTCCCCAGATGAGAGAGCACATAGGCCACATAGGCGCGCATATCCGCAGAGACCTTCCCATAGGCGATGGCATACCGCAGGTAGGCGGCCAGCCGGATGTCGAAGTCCTCGGGGATGGTGAGCTTCTTCTCCCTGGCCTTGATGAGGGCCAGCATGGCATAGGCGCTGCCGTAGAGGTGCGGCTCGTAGCCTCCGGGCCAATATGAGAGGCCGCCGGATCCCGTCACCATCTTGTACAACCGGTTGATCCCGCGCTGCGCCATCATACGGAGCTTCGCGGGGCTGTGCCTGGTCACCCCCATGGCGGGCATGAGGTCCATGAGCGCCAGCAGCGGGTAGGTGGAGGAGGTGGTCTGCTCCACGCAGCCGTAGGGATACTTCACCAGGTAGTCGAGGCTGTCGCGGAGGCCCGTGAGGCTGGTGCGGGAGAGCTCCATGGTGAACTCGCCTCCCTGGGGCAGTGTCCCCTCCGGGAAGGCCAGGCGGAGCTCTTTGGAGCCTCGGACGGCGGTCTGGATCTGGCTGAACTTCCACAGGCTGAGGGGGGAGGCCACGAGGGTGTGGCTCACGGCGTCACCGAGTCCCCCGTCGGCCTTTCCGGAGAAGGTGATGCGCACGGAGCCCGGCGCCGTCACCCGGACGGGGAAGGGAACCTCCACGGCGACCCCGGGCTGCACACGCACCGTGCGCGTGGTGGCCCCCACGGCGAGCGCGTTGTCCGCCCTCAGGGAGACGGTCGCCGAGATGGGACGTCCCGTCTGGTTGTGCACCACGGCGCCGGCGCGGAAGGTGTCCCCCACCGTGAGGAACCGGGGGAGGGCCGCCTCCACCATGAAGGGTTTGCGGACGGTGACCTTGCCCGCCGCGCTGCCGAAGTGATCATCCTCATCGAGGGCCACGGCCATGATGCGGAAGGTGGTGAGGTTGTCGGGAAGGGTGACGGTCACCGTGGCCTGCCCACGGGCGTCGGTGACGATTCCAGGCCGCCACAGCAGGGTGCTCACAAAGTTCTTGCGGGTCAGCGGTTTCGGCGCGGCCCCACTGGACATTCCGTCTCCATCGCCGCCACCGCCGCCGGGATTGATCGCTGCGTAGAGCGCATTGTAGCGGCTCAGCAGATTCCCGCGGGAATCCGTGCTCCAGAGCCTGAGAGCCGCGAGGGGCAGGAGACCCCGGACCGGGTCGGGCGTGGCATAGCCCGTGAGGCTGAGAACACCCTCGTCCACGGCGTAGAGGGCCACCTCGGCGCTGTGCGCCCGCCCGCCCAGAGTGGTCTTCACGGTGATGGCGACCTGCTGCCCCGGAGCGCCCACATCTCTCGATGGCGTCACGGTGACCCCAAGCCGGTGCGCATCGGCCGAAACCGCGAACCGGCGGTAGCCCATGCGATACTCCGATGCGCCCAGGTCGCGCCCGGCGGCGTCCCGCCGATCCGTGACGCGGCCCCGGACCAGATAGACCCCGACGTAGGCCCCGGGAACCATGGCCCTGGTCACGGGGAAGGGGACGGCGGTCACGCCACGCTTGACCGCGACGCTCTTCTTGAAGATCACCCCGTGGCTCTCCACCGTGACCATGGCGTAGCCCGTGTCATAGGGAGAAGGGATGAGCACATGACCCGTGTCGCCGGGTTTCAGGTTCTCCTTGCGGAGGGTGATGCCCAGCGGGACGAAGGGGCTCCGCTTCTGGGCCGTGTAGCCCCAGCCGGAGACATAGAACTCCTGGGAGGCCGTGTGGCTGTTCCCCTTGCCGTCACGCACCGTGGCCACGACGACGTGGTATCCCGGTTGCTTGAGGGTGGCGCTGCACCGCAGGCGCCCCGCGGCGGTGGTGAGAGCACAGGTGTGGATCTTCTTGTCCTTGTGTCCCTCCTGAATCTGGGTCCCCTCTGCACGGGAGTCGGTCTCCCAGGCCCAGAACCAGGACCGCTTGTAGATGGTCATGGTGACCTTCCCGGAGGTGACAGGGGTCCCCGATGGGTTCAGGGTGACCGCCTCGAAGCTCGTGGCCTTCCCGGAGGTGATGACCGGGTCGACCAGCC
>QKIM01000487.1 GCA_003249585.1 Deltaproteobacteria bacterium | reverse complement strand
ATGTCGATGAACTCGACGACCTGGGGCCGGATCATCTCCGAGGCCATGCGCATGCCGCCGATGAAGCTCGTGGAGACCACGGAGTCGGCGCCGGCGATCTTCATGCGCTCCGATGTGCGCAGGTCGATGGCCTTGGAAACGATGCGGAGCGTGCTGTTCATCTGCCGGGCTGTGATGGTGACAAAGAGGTTGTCCTTGTCGGCGGGAAGCGCGGACATGAGGCCATGCGCCCGATCGATTCCAGCCGCCTGCAGCGTCTTCTCGTCGAGGGCGTCGCCGATGATGTACAGGAGCTCGCCATACTGTTTGAGCTCCTCGGTCTCCTCTTCCAGGACATCCTTGTTGATCTCGACGACGACCAGGGGCCACTTGGTGACCATGAGCTCCTTCACGATGTGCCGCCCCTCGCTCCCCAGGCCGCAGACAATGATATGATCGTTCAGTTCGGCTATTTTTTTCAGCATCTTTCGCCTCTGGTTGATCCGGCTGAAGGCCCCCTCGACGAAGAAGGTCGTCATGCTGGAGACGATGTGGACATAGGAGACCAGCCCCAGCACCAGCATGAGGGTCGTGTAGATCCGGATGACGGGGTCGTTCATCTCGGCGAGGACTTCCCCGTACCCCGTGGTGGTGACGGTGATCATCATCATATAGAGACAATCGAGGAAGCTCCACGTCACCCCGGCCTTCACCGTCGGGATATAGAAGAGGCCCAGCAGGTAGAATCCCAGGCTCCCCAGAATGACCAGCATAAAGAGCACGAAAAAGGCGGTCAGAAGCCGTCTCTGGATGGAATCCATTTTATCGAAAATCGATTGCGCCACGGAGCACCTTTGACAATCCGACGGGAATTCGGTGATTGGGTGGCATGATGGTACCTACAATACGCCCCAGATGTCAAACGGAAATGCAGTCCGGCGCGGGATCCGCGGCGGGGTCCCCCGCAAGTGGACGTGAAGGTCTGGTCCCCGGGAGCCGAACCTGCCACCTCAACGAAGCGGTAAAAAAAGTTGTGCGCCCTGGTAGGTCATGGTAGCATGATGGAAGTAAATGTAGGATTAGGTGTCTACCATGACCACACGAGCACAGCAACGACCACGACAGATCAACACGACGAACCTCAAAAAGGAAATGTGGGGTATCGCGCTTTTGGGCTCCGCCGCCCTTCTGGGCGGAGGCCTCCTCAGCCTCCAGGCCGGGGACGGGCGCCTCATGGGCCCCTTCGGGCAGCTCCTCTCCCTCGGGCTTTACGCCCTCCTGGGCATGGGCTCCTACCTCGTCATCGCGGCCCTCTTCTCCATCGCCTGGGGGATCTTCACCGCCCGCTTCAACCTCAGGGATGTTCGCCTGTGGATCGGATACACCGGCGCGACCATCACGGGAACGGTGCTCATGTTCCTCCTCTTCCCGGGCTACCGCCTCCAGGGCCTCTCCGCCGGGGGCAAAACCGGAGAATTCCTGGGTTCCATGGGTATATCCCTCTTCTCCAGGGTCGGCACCTTCCTCATCACTGCCACAGCCATGGTCCTGTTCCTTGTCCTGGCCACCCAGACCTCGCCCGCCAAGGGGGTTGTGACCGTTGGACACTTCCTCGCTCTCGTGTTCCGCTCCATCGGCACAGGCGCTGCAGCCCTGGGCAAGGCCATCGTCGCCCTCTTCGCCTGGGAGACGGCTGAGCGCGCCGAGACCACGCCGGCAGTCGAGGAAGAGCCCAGGCTCCAGGCTACCGCGCCCGCATCGGACCCGGCCCGCGACGTGCTGCCCGCCGCCGTCGAAGCCAAGCCTGACACCCAGGCGCCCTCCACCGAGCACGCGGCGGAAGAACCCCGGCCTTCGGCCAAACACCGCAGGCGCTCCGCGAAACACTCCGGCTCCACAAAACCCATGCCCACGCCCGAGCAGCCCGTGGCCGCTCCAGAGGCGGCGCAGGACATCGCTGGTGAGAGCACCGAGACCCCCACGCAGGACACGGCACAGTCAGCCGTCAAGCACGCTGAACTCGCCGAGGCAGATGTCGCCATGGATCCGCCCGCTGCACCGGCTCCCAGCGTGCCCAAACGCCCGGAAATCCCCATGGGGCCGAAGATCCTCAACATGGAGGAGAGCGACGAGAAGACCCTCACCTCGCTCGAGGAGTTCCGTGACGAATTCGGTGAATTCGTGCTCCCGGACCCCGAGATCCTGCACTATGAGAAGAGTCAGGGCACAGGGATGGACGCCGAGACCATGATCGGGCTCTCCACACGCATGGTGAGCGCCCTGGGCGACTACAAGATCCAGGGCGCCGTGACCGAGATCCACCCTGGCCCCGTGGTCACCATGTATGAGTTCGTTCCCGAGGCAGGGATCCGGGTGTCCAAGATCGAGTCCCTCAACAAGGATCTGGCTCTCTCCCTGGCCGCCACCCGCGTCCGCATCGTGGCCCCCATTCCGGGGAAGAGCGCCGTTGGCATCGAGGTTCCCAACAAGCGTCGACAGACGGTCTTCATCAAGGAAGGGATCGCCGATCGCGCCTTCCAGGAGTCCAAGTCCAAACTGACCATGGTGCTGGGCAAGGACATCAAAGGGAAGAACATCTGCTGCGATCTGGCCAAGGCGCCCCACCTTCTGGTGGCGGGGGCCACGGGTTCTGGCAAAAGCGTGGGCGTGAACACCATGATCATGTCCATCCTCTTTCGAGCCACACCCAGGGATGTGCGCTTTATCATGATCGACCCGAAGATGGTTGAGCTCAGCATCTACAACGACATCCCTCATCTGCTCCTGCCCGTGGTGACGGATCCCCAGAAGGCAAACCTCGCCCTGCAGTGGGCAGTCAAAGAGATGGAACGCCGCTATCAACTGCTGTCGGATCTCAAGGTCCGCAACCTGGCGGATTACAATCAGCGTATCGAGGAGCTCAACGAGCGCGGCATCACCGAGACCCCCGAGCACCTCCCCGCCATCGTCGTGGTCATCGACGAGTTCGCCGACCTCATGATGGTGGCGGCCAAGGACGTGGAGATCGCCGTGGCGCGCATAGCCCAGAAGGCCCGCGCCGTCGGCATCCATCTCATCCTCGCGACGCAGAGACCCTCCACGGACGTCATCACCGGACTCATCAAGAGCAACTTCCCCACCCGCATCGCCTTCATGGTCTCCTCGCGCATCGACTCCAAGGTCGTGCTCGACAAACACGGTGCCGAGACGCTGCTGGGCAACGGCGACATGCTCTACTCCAACCGCGGGCTCGAGCCCGTCCGCGTCCACGGCTCCTACGTCTCCACGGCGGAGATCCAGGAAGTGGTCCGCCACCTGCGCGAGCAGGGAACTCCGGACTACGACCTCTCCATCATCGAGAACCCCGCCGAGGACGAGGCGGAATTCGACGAAGAGCCCCTCGATGCCAAATGGGATCTGGCCATCGACATCGTCTCCAGGGACCGCATCGCCTCCATCTCCTATATCCAGCGCAAACTGAAGATAGGGTACAATCGCGCAGCGCGCATGG
>QKIM01000031.1 GCA_003249585.1 Deltaproteobacteria bacterium | reverse complement strand
GCCGGCGGGGCTGCCAGCGCCGTTTTTGAAGGCGACCTTCACCAACAACTGGGACCAGTTCCGGGTGGCCTTCACGAGGGACGCCTCGGGGGTGATGTGGTTTCAGCGTGAAGAGGAGCCCTGGTATTTCAAGGCGTCCCAGGGCGTGACCGCCCTCCTTCCCGAGTCTGAGCTGCATTTCAAGGACCGCAGGGTCTTCCCCGAAGGAGAGATCCTCACGGTCGTCCGGACGGGGCTCGGCCTGACCGAGGAGATGACCGTGGACAGCAAGGGTGAGCCACGCCTGGTCAAGCCCATCGACCTGCCCCTCTCCACGGCCCGCCTGGGCAGGTTTCACACCCTGCTCAAGGGCCTGAGGGCCCAGTCCTTTCTCCGCGAAGGCGAGATCTCCGTCACGACCCGGAAGGTGAAACCCGAGGTGGCGTCGGCCACCACCACCGCCGCGAAACCCGCGACGACGCCCTCCGTGAAGCCCGTGGCGAAGCCTTTGGCCGGGCTCGCGTCCCGGCCCGGTACCCGGAGCGCCACCGTGGATTTCACGGGGGCCGTGGAGCTCGCGATATCCTTCTCCAGCGGCGCCACGGGGCGGCTCACGGTCCACCGCACGTTGCCGCTGGCCCGCAGCGGCAAGACCCTCATGCGGCTGACCATCGCCGACCACCGCCTCCTCGTGACGCCCTGGGTGCGGGATCATCCCTTCGAGTGGTCTCCCTCACTGGCGCAGAGCTTCATCTTCACCGATGGGAAGACGGGGTGGCGCCTCCACAAGGAGGGCGGGTTCTGGATCATGCAGGAGAGGGGCAAAAAGACCATCCTCACGCCTTCCTCCGTGGTTGCCTTCTTCGGACAGGTCTCCGCCGCCTTCGGCAAGGTCGACATCGTCGGCTACGGCCGGATCCCCATCGGGAGGGGCGGATACATGAAGCTGGCCTACCCCGGCGGGCTCCCCCAGACCATCAGCCTGCTGCCCCACGGGGAACGCGTTATCCTGTGGAACCGTCGCTGGCCTGTCCTATGGTCCATGCCCAGGACCCGGGCGGCGCTCCTCTTCCGGGAGGGCGCCGCGGGCCTTACGGGGACGACGAAGGCTCCTGTCGCCCCTTGACTCATTTTCACACCTCCGATTGCACGAACCAGTGCAAAGGCATATACTGGGAAATAGTGAGAGGAAAGCAGCCATGATGAAGCATTTCGGGATTATTTGTACCATCGCCCTGTTGAGCGCCGCCTGCGGGGGGGACACCTCTTCATCGGATTCCTGCGGGGATGGTGTGGTGGATATGGGGGAGGAGTGTGACCAGAATGCCTTCGACGGGGAGACCTGTCAGAGCCTGGGGTTCTACGTCGGCAGTCTGACCTGTACGGAGCAGTGCACCATCAGCACCGCAGGATGCACGTCCGAGGGAGGGTGCGGCGATGGCCTCGTGCAGACCGAGCACGACGAGGACTGCGATGGGGTGGAGCTCAGCGGCGAGACCTGCGAGAGCCTCGGCTACCATGGCGGGACGCTGGCCTGCGGCGGCAACTGCCGCTTCGACCTGACCGGCTGCGAGACCGAGGGCCGGTGCGGTGACGGCGAGATCCAGGACGCTTACGGCGAGGAGTGCGATGGGCTCGTGGTGCCCGGGACCTGTGAAGAACGTGGATACTATGGGGGAGCGATCATCTGTGACTCACTGTGTCGGATGGATGACTCCGGGTGCGTGGAATTCGGCCGGTGCGGCGATAATGTCGTCCAGGCACTCTTCGAGGAGTGTGACGGGGCCGGATTCCCGGAGACCTGCGAGGACCTCGGGTACTACGGTGGGACGCTGGCCTGCGACGCAGCGACCTGTACCTTCGACCTCGCTGGCTGCGGGGCGGAAGGGCAGTGCGGGGACGGGATCCTGCAGGCGGGGTACGGCGAGGAGTGTGACGGGGACGAACTCGACGGCAGGGCGACCTGCGGCGATCTGGTGACGATGTACCCGGGGAGCGGGGCCCTCTCCTGTGACGGTACCTGCCGGTACGATCTCTCGGCCTGCGAATACTGCGGCGACGGTATCATCCAGGGGGGATACGGGGAGGCCTGCGACGGGGCCGCCCTCGGCGGCGTGACGTGTCAGGACCTGGGGTATGCCGGCGGCACGCTGGCCTGTGGCGACACCTGTGGGTTCGATGAGTCGGGGTGTTATCTGTGCGGTGACGGTACCGTCAACCCCGGAGAATCCTGCGATGGCGCCGATTTCGACGGGGCGACCTGTCTCTCCATGGGCCTCAACGAGAACTACCCGCTCACCTGCGATTGGAACTGCGACTTCATGGGATGCGAGGAGCTGCCCCAGCCTCATGCGGGCACCTTCGGCTCCTGTTTCCTTCTGCCCTCGGGGCGGGCGTACTGCTGGGGCGCCGCCAGCGCCGGGCAGATCGGCGATGGGACGACAACACCAAAACAGGTCCCCGTCGCCGTGACCGGTGGCTATACCTTCGCAAAGATCTCCAGGGGCAGCTACCACGTCTGCGGGCTCACCAGCTCCGGGCAGGCGCTGTGCTGGGGTCGCAACACGGAAAACCAGTTGGGGGACGGGACCACGACCGACCGCAGTACTCCCACTCTCGTGTCGGGGGGACACTCCTTCGTCCAGATCTCGGCCGGAGGCAATCACACCTGTGCCCTGGACGCCTCGAGGGCGGTCTGGTGTTGGGGGCAGAACAGCGACGGGCAGCTCGGTGACGGTACGACCGTGACACGCTCCATCCCCACGGAGGTGGCCGGAGGACACTCCTTCGCCACCCTCTATGCGGGAGGCACGGCGACGTGCGCCGTGACGACCACATACGCGGGGATGTGCTGGGGGAGAAACAACTGGGGGGCCATCGGCGACGGCTTTACCACCGACGCCCTCACGCCGACCACCGTAAGCGGTGCCCACAACTGGCGGATCATCAGGACCAACGGCTCCCACTCCTGCGGAATCACCACCGGGGGTGTCACCCTGTGCTGGGGCCGAAACGGCAACGGGCAGCTGGGAGACGGCTCGACAACCACGCAGCTCGTTCCCGTGGCGGTGAGCGGAACCTCCTCCTTCAGCAGCATTTCCGTCAACGGGCTCTCGACCTGTGCCACCACCGAGACGGGGGCGGCCATGTGCTGGGGGTCCAACAGCTCGGGGCAGCTCGGGGACAACTCCACGACGGACCGCTATGTCCCCACGGCGGTGTTGGGCGGACACACCTTTGGCGCCATCGACGTAGGGTCGGATCATGTCTGTGCGGCCCGGACGGACTCCAGGATCTATTGCTGGGGAGGCAACGGCTCGGGGCAGCTCGGGGACAACTCCACGGTGAGTAAATACACACCTGTGGCCGTTGTCACCCCATGAGCCCAATGCCTTGGCATGGGAGAAGTTCGATGAAGTATTTGGCGATAGCGCTGACAGTATTGATGTGTACGACGGGCTGTGACGATACGGGAGGCGGATCGTCCACGGAGATCTGCGACAATCTGATTG
>QKIM01000371.1 GCA_003249585.1 Deltaproteobacteria bacterium | reverse complement strand
AATACGGGGGGAGCCGTCCCGTGCTCATGCGCTACGGTGCCCGGCCCGCACCCAGGATCATGGCCGTCGAGGATCTGTAGTCCCCCCATCCATGCACGAGAACATCCACCACAACCGCGCAACCCTGTCCGCCTCGCTGCCCTGGGCGCTGTGGCTGATGACCGGCCTCTTCGCCTGCTCCGGGAACACCATGGAGAAGCTCCCGGAGCCGGGGCCTGTGACCTCCGAGCCCCCCCGCCCCATGTCCGCCACGCCCGCCGCGCCCGAGGTCCGCACAGCCCAGGGGGTGGATTCCGTGCGGGAGGGACTCAAAAAAATCAATGCGCTTGGCCCTCGTGGCGAGGAACATGACGGCCCCTCCATTCCCTACACCGTAGAGCTCCCCGGCGTCGGGATCGCCTCTGTGGACGGCGGCGGGCTGAGGTTGTCCTTTCAGGCAGCCATGACGGGGATCCGGGTTCTGCGCTTTTCCCCGGTCGTGAAGCTCCACTGCGCTCTGGACGGTGACATCCTCGCCTCCAGCCGCTCCTTCGCCCTGGCACCCAAGGAGTCCACGAAACTGTCCTTCCCCTTCTTTGTGGGGACGTCCTTTGGCTCGGGCCAGCTCCACTGTCAGGTCTCCTTCGACTACGAAAAGGGGTTCTCGGGAGAGCGTGCCCGTGACCCGTTCCACTTCTGTCTCTCCAAAGGCGTGGTCGCCCGTGGGAAGTGTACCTTCAAGCGCCCTGCGCTCAGGCACCACAAGGCGTGGCTGAGCCGCATCAGGAGAACGTCAGGCACGCTGCACTTCCTGATTTCGCGTGGCGACCGGCTCTTGGAGCGCGACGCCGTGAACCTTCGCGTGACGGCTCAGGGGAAGACGCCTGTCCTGAGGCCCCTCTCCCACATCCTGAGCGGTCTCGGCCCCTTGGAGAGCGCGCCGGTTCAGTTCCCCTGGACCCAACAAGGCGCCATCACCGTCGCCCTCATCGGCAAGCCCATCCTCGGCACCACCGAGGAGCGCTACGGACAGGTCTGTCTCACGACCGCCGGGACCGCGACGCAGGGGCCTTGCCCGCAAAAGAGTGCGACCCCTTGAGCCCGATGAAGACCATCGTCCCCCCTTTCCTGTACATTACACAGTCCTCCATCGCCCGGGCCCATGGGGCCAGGTGGAGCCAACACCGCTGATATGTTCCGACTTACATTTGATATCAATGCCGTCTGCCCCATCACCGGTGCCCGTTCCGGGACCCTCACCACCCACCATGGCGAGGTCGCGACCCCTGTCTTCATGCCCGTGGGGACCAACGCCACGGTCAAGGGGGCGACCCGCGATCAACTGGCCACGGCGGGATCCCGCATCCTTCTGGCCAACACCTACCATCTGCTCCTTCGTCCCGGTTCCGAGGTGTTCCGGGCCGCGGGCGGCATCCACCGGTTCATGAACTGGGGAGGCGGTGTCCTGACGGACTCCGGCGGGTTCCAGATCTTCTCCCTCTCCCCCGACCGCACCATCACCGAGGAGGGGGCGCGTTTTCGCAGTTACGTGGACGGGAGCGCCATCTTCCTCTCCCCGGAGGTGAGCATCGCCACGCAGCTGGCCATCGGGTCGGACATCATGATGGTCCTCGATCAGTGTGTCCCCTCGACGGCCGAATACGACACGGCGGCCCGGGCCATGGCCCTCACGCACCGCTGGGCCGCCCGCTCCCTGGCGGCCCGGGGAGATGCGCCCGGGGCCCTCTTCGGGATCGTGCAGGGCGCCTGCGTGGAGTCGCTGAGACAGGAGAGCGCCCAGGCCGTGAGCGCCATGCCCTTCGACGGGTTCGCCATCGGGGGGCTCGCCGTGGGGGAGACCAGGGAGGAGCGGGAGCACTTCACGCGGTTCACCACGTCGCTCCTGCCGAGGGAGAAACCCCGCTACCTCATGGGGGTAGGGACGCCCATCGACCTTCTGGAGGCCGTGGCGCGCGGCGTGGACATGTTCGACTGCATCATCCCGACCCAGCTGGCCAGGCAGAGCATCGCCTACACCTCGGGCGGACAGCTCAGGCTGCAGCGCGGCGTCTACCGCGAGGACTTCGCGCCGCTGGATGCGGCCTGCGGTTGCGACACCTGCCGCAACTATTCGAGGGCCTACCTCCATCATCTCTTCAAAGCCTCGGAATTCCTGGGCGTGGCGCTGGTGAGCGTCCACAACCTCCACTTCTATCATGGGCTCATGGCCGCCATGCGACAGCACATCGTCGCCGGGACCTTCCCGGACTTCTACCGGGAGCGAAGGGAACTGCTGGTGCGCAAGGACGACGAGAACCCCATGCGGGGGCCCAGGGCCAAGCGCCGCAAACGTCCCCCGGAGGTGCTCGGTGCCTACGGCGTCAAGGCCTCCCCCGCCGGCCACTTCTCCATTGTGCACCGTGCGAGCGCCGAGACCATGCACTCGGTGAATCACCCAGACGAGGAGGCCCGGCGGCTCTATATCACCCAGTCCGGGCTCGAGGCGCGGCTCTCGGAGTCGGTATCCGAGCCTCTGGTCCTGTGGGACGTGGGCATGGGCGCGGCGCACAACGCCATGGCCGCGGTCAGAGCCTTCGAGGAGCACCCCTCACCGCGCCCGCTCACCATCATCAGTTTCGAAGAGGACCTGGACTCCCTCCGCCTGGCGCTGGCCAATCCCACCCGTTTCCCCCATATCCGCCATCAGGGCCCGGGTGTGCTGCTGAGCGACGGGCAGTGGTCCCGGGGCGGCCTGACCTGGAGGCTGATCCCCGGTGACTTTCTGGGGACGCTCGCCTCGGCGGATGCACCGGATCTCGTGTTTCACGATCCCTTCTCCACCAGGACCAACGGCCCCCTGTGGGGGCGCCGGTGCTTTGCTGCCCTATTGGGTGCCGCCCGGTCGAGACCCATGGCGCTCTTCACCTATTCCAACTCCACGGCGGTGCGCGCGGCCATGCTCAGCGCCGGGTTCTATGTGGCCCGGGGGATGGGGACCGGGCCCAAGGACGAGACCACCGTCGCCCTCACCTCCGCGCTGGCCGGTGAGGCGCGCTGGCCCCTCTTGGACGCCTCCTGGCTGAAGCGCTGGCATCGCAGCTCTGCCCGCTGGCCCGTGGACTGCGGCGACGGTGAAGCCGCCGACGTGGAGCGGGCCATTCTCGAACACCCCCAGTTCCAGTAATCGGTATGATTTACGCTGTGGCGGGTGATTTGGCGACTTCGTAGAGCTCGGCGGGATCCATGTCGTAGAAGTCACGGAACAGCTCATAGAGCACAGGGTAGACCTCGCGCACCTTTTCAGGACGTTCGAAGAACGCCTCGGTGGCGCAGGCGAAGTACTCGGCCATGTCCGCCCGGCCGTACTCCTGAATGATCTGCCTGCTGTCCGGAGTGTCGGCAAAGGCCCTGAATTCCTTTTTGAGGGCGGCGGCCCAGCCTGCCGTGCGCAGCGAGGAGGGCAGGGCGGGGATCCCGTCGTTCTTGAGATCGGCCTGGTCCAGCTGGTGGGCGC